>JAFPEE010000127.1 GCA_017389705.1 Prevotella sp. | reverse complement strand
CGAGGACGGCAAGATTAAGCAACAAGTCACTCAGAAGCAACAGATGGTTGCAAGCGCCATGGCGCGCACCCTGATGCGAGTTTTCCCCAAGGCCACCTTCAAGATGGGCGACTCGTACACCATGAACTGCAAGGCCGAAGACATCTACAACCCAGAAACCGAAAAAGAGGAGGACAAGGTATGATAAGAGAAGACAACGACAAGACCTATCTGAGTGATCATTTTACACTGCAGGAGCTAACTGCAACCAACGCCAAAGACAAGGATGGAAAGCGTCTTCCGAACGTGCCTCCCTACAATGCCCTCAAGAACCTGCAGCGGTTGGCCAGGGATTATCTGGAGAAACTCAGAAAAGATTTAGGTGATGTGCCTGTCATCATCAACAGCGCCTACCGCTCGCCCGCAGTCAATCAGGCCGTCGGCGGCTCACCGACCTCGCTGCACCAGCAGGGCCTTGCAGCAGACATCAACTGCGGCAAGAGCCTGCTGAAGGCGGTAGACATTATCCATTTTATAGATAAGCGCTATCTGAAGGACAGCAATTTCCCTTACCACGAGCTGTTCCTCTGCTATAAGCCGAAGACTCAGACCTACTGGGTACACCTGAGCTTCAAGGAAACAGCGTATCAGAACGCATTGAACTGTAAGTTGTTGTTGTATAAGTAAATCAGTATATTCCTCACGCTTTCTGTCGTTTTGTTACGACGACTGATGCCAGCATTGACAGCAAGAGGATGCCGAAGGTTGTACAAGAAAGTAGTAAGTGAGTTGCCATCAGGCACTCACTTACTGCTTATAACTTTTGACATTGAGGTTCTTAATAGTTCTCTGCCTTCACTTGGAAGTAGGACTGGGGATGGTCGCAGACGGGACATACCTCGGGGGCTTTCTGGCCGATGACGATGTGTCCGCAGTTGGAGCATTGCCAGATGACGTCGCCGTCCTTGGAGAAGACGCGCTCTTTCTGCACGTTGTCCAACAGCTTGCGATAGCGCTCCTCGTGGGCTTTCTCGATGGCAGCAACGCCTTCGAACTTCTCGGCAATCTCGTCGAAGCCTTCCTCACGGGCTTCACGGGCCATGCGGGCATACATGTCGGTCCACTCGAAGTTCTCGCCGCCGGCGGCAGCCTCCAGGTTGCTGGCGGTGTCCTTAATAGCTCCGCCCTCGAGCAGCTTAAACCACATCTTGGCGTGCTCCTTCTCGTTGGCTGCTGTCTCCTCAAAGATGGCTGCTATCTGTACATAACCGTCCTTCTTTGCCTTCGAGGCCCAGTAGGAATACTTGTTGCGGGCCATGGACTCGCCTGCAAATGCCTCTTGCAGGTTCTTCTCTGTTTTCGTTCCTTTCAATTCTTTCATAATGGTATTTGTTTTAGTTGGTGAATAAATGAAATATTTGTCGCAAAGATACGAATTTTATCGTAAAAAGGACAAAATACGAGGCAAAATTATATCAAAATATGAAATATCAAATTTCATTAAGACTATTTTAGTATTTATTCGTTCAAAAAATATGGGCAAAACATTTGGTAGTCTTAATAATTACTTGTACCTTTGTGGTCAGTATGTTTAATCATAGTAAACCAGTAACGAAATGACGAAAAAACTATTGATGACGCTGTTGATGGCGATAGCTTTCACAGTGAGTGCAAACGCACAAGGGTGGCTGAAGAAAGTGAAGGACCGTGCAGTCAGCACTGTCGAGAACGCCGTCTCTAACAAGGTGAATAAAGAGTCGGGCGACGATGCCGCCTCTGAGAAGGCAGAGAAGACAGAGCAGCAGGACGATACTCCCGATGCTGTGTCCCAGAATCAGAAGAGCGACTTCGTTCGTGGTAGTGTGATTCTCTTTGAGGATGATTTTGCCAATGAGCAGTTGGGCGAGTTCCCTTCTAAGTGGGATATCAATCATGGTAGTGTTGAGACGGCTTCTGTCAATGGCAAGAAGTATCTGAACAGCACATCTCCACGTGCAGAATTCATGCCATTAATGGAGAATATGATGTCGTATCTGCCTGAGGTGTTCACCATTGAATGGGATGTCTTCTATTGCAAGCCGGGCGATATTGACCAGTCGGCCTTGCAGATTACTTTTTATTCTGGGAATGATGATCTTGGAAATATTCACTTAATGTACCGTCCGGGTTCGCCAGATGTCTATGGTAATTATGATTTTATAAAGGGAGGAGGCTCTGAGGATCATGTAAATGCCAGTATAGACTGGGATAACATCCAAAAGTATATCAAGTTAGGCCAGTGGAATCACTTTGCCATTTCGTTCAACAAGCGTGCTTTTAAGTATTATATCAATGGTAACCGTGTCATCAATCTGCCTAATGTGGCGGCTCCCAGTCGTTTCCAGTTCATGACCGAGAATGGTGAGTATCCGTATCGCGGCGTGGGTCATGTGATTATAGCCAAGGGTGGGGTTGAACTCTACCAGCGTCAGGCCACAGACCTATCCGCCATTGAGAAGGCCATTGCCGAAACGGGCAAGTTCGTGACGAACAACATTCTCTTCGAGACCGGCAAGGCTACGTTGAAGCCTGAGTCGATGGCTGAGATTCAGAAGGTGGCCGACTATATGAAGAAGAACCCGCAGGCTCGTTTCGAGGTGCAGGGTCATACGGACAACCAGGGCTCCGACGCCATCAACGATCCCCTCTCTCAGAAGCGCGCTGAGGCTGTGGTGAAGGCTCTCGAAGGCATGGGCTGCGACCCCTTCAACCTCCGTCCCGTCGGTAAAGGCTCTCACGAGCCCGTCGCCCCCAACACCACCGATGAAGGTCGCGCCAAGAACCGCCGCGTCGAGTTCATTAGGAAGTGAGAGCATGGATTGAAAGCGAGGCCGCTGCGAAACTTGAGAATAATGATCCCCGCTCTTTGGCGGGGATTATTAGATGGTGATTTCTCCTCTTAGGCTTTGGGCCATCATTTGGCGAACGGTCTCTGGGTCGTCGGGGTAGTGGCTCTGTAGGAACATCAGCTTTGTGACGGCGCTCTCTACGGTAGAATCGCGGCCGCTGATGACGCCTGCTTCCTGCAAATGGTAGCCTGTATCGTAGCGGCACATCTCGACCTTGCCTTGCATGCACTGGCTGATGTTGACGATGACCTTGCCGTTCTTGGTACCTTCCTTCAGGGTGGAGAGCAGCCAGGGGCTCTGTGGTGCATTGCCTGAGCCGAAGGTACGCATGACGATGGCCTTCAGGTTGGGCGTATGGATGATGTGGCGGATGAGGTCTTCGCGGATGCCAGGGAACAGCGAGAAGATGATGACGTTGTTGTCGAGCCGGAAGTGGGGCTTCATGGGTTTGCTCCAGTCGGGCTTCAGGATGCGCTGCTGGTGGTAGCTGATGTTGACGCCGGCATCTACGAGGTGGGGGTAGTTGAACGACTCGAAGGCGTTGAACTCGTCGGCGCTCTGCTTGGTGGTGCGGTTGCCGCGCAGCAGATGGCCGTTGAAGTAGATGCCTACCTCGGGCACCATGGCGCGTCCGTCGGCATCCTTGGCAGCGGCAATCTCGATGGAGGTGATGAGGTTCTCCTTGCCGTCGGTGCGCAGCTGGCCTATGGGTAGCTGGGAGCCTGTGAAGACGATGGGCTTGGTGAGGTTCTCCATCATATAGGAGAGGGCAGAGGCTGTGTAGGCCATGGTGTCGGTGCCGTGCAGCACGACAAAGCCGTCATAGTCGGTATAGTGGTCGGCGATGACGTGGCTCAGGTCGGTCCATAGTCGCGGCGACATGTCGCTGGAGTCGATGGGGGGATGGAACTGATAGGTGTCTATCTGCATGTCGAACTGTCTGAGTTCGGGCACGTTGAGCAGGAGGTGCTCGAAGTTGAAAGGCTCCAGAGCGCCTGTCTGCGGGTTGCGGTTCATGCCGATGGTCCCGCCGGTGTATATCAGCAATACCTTACTCTGCATGGTTTTGCAAATATACGGATATTATTCCGAATGACAAAATAAAAATGGCGGAATTTTTATCGGGTGTAGAAATCGATGAGTCGCCGGAGGGCTTGCTGGCAGACGGGACAGAACTCGGGATGCTCGTTGGTACGCATGCGGCAGTCCTCTTGTGCGCGCCAGACTCCCTTGCTGAGATAGCCTCCGCCTTCGACGACGCCAGCCTGTCCGGCATCAATCAAATCCTGCCACTTTGGCTGCTCGGGGTGCGTTGTCAGATTGGGTTCCCAGGGCTCTGTGTCGCTGAAGTACATGGGGTCGGCATCGCCGTAAGGATACTCGTCGCCCAATCCGCCAAAGGAGTGTCCGAACTCGTGTACCACCACGGGGCGGAAGTGTTTGCCCTGGGTGTAGCTCAGGTTATAGGAGTTGTAGATGCCGCCTCCGCCGTAGTGACTGGTGTTGGCCAGGATGATGATGTGCTCGTAGGGGATGCCGCTCAGCACGTCGTGCAGTCGCTTCAGGTGCAGCGTCGTCAGGTAGCGTCTGCTGTAGAAGGTGTCGAAGTGTGAGGCGAGGGCGGTATTGCGCCAGATGCCTTCGCCGGGCTGGCTGACATCGGTGTCTTTCGACGGTGAGAGGACGGCAACGATGTTGAAGCGGTCTCTCATGGAAGTGAAGGGCTCGTGCTGGAACATCGACTCTATGGCTGTCTGGCAGTCAGCGAGGAACTGGGGCATCTGCTCCTCGGTATAGCCCTCGGCAACGTAGGCGATATGGATGCAACGTGTGGTGTCGGCAGCCTGCTGGAGTGTCTGATACGGGGTATGCTCCAAGGGGTGGCGAATGAGGATGTCCTTGGGCTCTACCTGGTGTCTGAGTTGTGCCATCACCTGGTCGTGGTAGTCGCGCAGCTCCACCTTGACATCGACGGCATGGCGAGGGTAGGGCATGAGGAAGACGTTCTCGAAGGCACGGGATGTATGCTCGGCCTCGTCGGTAGCCAGCCACTCCTGAAAGAGGGTGGAGAAGGAGTGCCGGTAGAGCGTATCGCCAGTCTGTGGGTCGGTGACGGTCAGTTGTCCGTTGCCTTTCAGCGGCAGCTCATCCAGGTGGTGCTTTCTGCCATACCAGCGTGGCGTCATGGACAGCTCGTCGACGAAGATATGCTGTCTGGCGGTATCGCCAGCAAAGATATAGTCCAGTCGTAGTGTCGAGTCGCAGAAGTGTTGGCTGAACGTCTGTGCGTGTCCTGCTTGAGCGGACAGGAAGGCTAGTGCGGCGATGTATGTGATGATTTTTTTCATTGGATATCGGGAAGTAGTTGTTGGATATAAGGACGGGGCCAGTCTTTTTCGTGGAACCGCAGACCGTCGTATTGCATCAGGTCGAGGTCGAGTGTGACGCTGTCGCGGGTGCGGCGCGTCTCGGCCTCTATGGCTTTCAGCTGCTGTTCCAGCGCCGTTGCTGACAGGGTTGTGGAAGCTGCTACGAGGCGGTTCATGTAGAAGATGCCGGTTCCGCGGATGTCCTCGGTCCAGAGCCTACGGCTGAGGCGCAGGTGCTGCAGACAGGATGCTAGTCGCTCGGAAGCCCATTGGATGTGGACTGCCTGCAGGTGACTGGAGCCGAGGGCTATGATGACGTCGTGGGTCATGGCGGCTTACTTCTTTTCTTTCAGTATGCCGTGACGATAGGCATAGAGCAGGTCGCGCAGGTCGGCAATCTGAGAGCGCAGCTCGTCGCCCTTGTCAGTATCGGCTACCAGCATACGATGGGCAGACAGCTCTACCAGCTGTGTGGTGGACTTGATGTCGATGCCTCGCTCGATGGCATCACGGGCACTTGTGAACGGCTCGTGTTGTACGAGCTGGAAGCCGCGTGAGTGATACACCAGCGTGTAGCCGGCAATGCCTGTCTCCTTGTGATAAGCCTCGCTGAAGCCTCCGTCGATGACCATCAGCTTGCCATTGGCCTTGATGGGGTTCTCGCCCTTCGAGGCATGTACGGGCACGTGTCCGTTGATGATGTGGCGGTTCTCGCCCTTCACTCCGAAGGCATCGAGAATGCGGTCACAGACCTCCTCGTTGTCGCGGAGTTGGAAGTAATAGCCTTTCTCCTCCTTGTAGGTCGTCTTGTCGGTAAGGAAATAGCGTTCGAAGGTTGCCATCTTCGACTTGTCGAAAAGGGGTGAGTCCTTGCCGCACCACAAGTAGAGGAAATAGTCGCGGGCATAGAGCCGCAGCTCATTGTCGCTATCGTTCTGGAAGGCTGAGCGCACCAGCATGCCGATGTTGTGCATGAGCTCGTGTCCGCTGTACTTCCGCCCACTATAGAGTGCCACCTCCTTCAAGCTGCCGTCCTCGTTGAGGGGGCAGGAGGCATGGAACAGCAGGTTCTGGTTGAAGATGCTGTACATGCAACCGTGTGACAGCAGCATCTTGATGTGCTTGCGCAACTTCTCGCAAACGCGGAAGGAGTGGTGCAGCTTCTCCATGAGCTGAGCCTCTTCCTCCGTGAGCTCATTGGGATTGTTGGGGTCGATGGTGGGGAAGTGACAGGAAGTCATCTCGTACGTCTGACCGTCAATCGTGCAGACGCCACGTTCGTAGTCGATATGTTCCAGCAGACAGCGGTTTTCCATCTGCCACTCAGGGCGACGGTGGAAGATCTGTGCTTCCTTCTTGAACTGGATGACGGAGATGGCCTTGTGCATCTGGGCTGTCAGGCGCATGGTCTTCTCGTCGAGTGTATTGCCCTTCAGCAGCCTGGGCATAAACTCCTCGCAAGGGTCGTCACCATAGGTCTCCATCGCAAAGGTGGCCAGCGGAACGAGGTTGATGCCGTAGCCTTCCTCGAGGGTTGCCAGGTTGGCATAGCGCAGCGACAGTCGCAGCACATTGCAGATGCAGGCATTATTGCCGGCACAGGCTCCCATCCACAGCATGTCGTGGTTGCCCCACTGGATGTCCCATGAGTGATATTGTCGCAGGGTGTCCAGGATGATATGGGCTCCGGAGCCGCGGTCGTAGATGTCGCCTAAGATGTGCAGCTGGTCAATGGCCAGTCGCTGGATGACGTTACAGATGGCAACGATGAAGTCGTCGGCACGGCCTGTGGAGATGATGGTGTCGACAATGCCTGTCACATAGGCCGCCTTATCCTGATCATCGCTGCGTTCATGCATCAGCTCCTCGATGATATAGGAAAAATCGGGTGGCAGCGACTTGCGCACCTTGGAGTGGGTGTATTTGGAGGCCACATCGCGGCAAACCAACACCAGGCGGTGGATGGTGATGTGATACCAGTCTTCGATATCTTCCATCTCCACTTCCTTGATGAGTTCCAGCTTTTCCTCCGGATAGTATATCAGCGTACACAACTCGCGAATCTTTGAGTCGCGGATATAGCCTTTGAACAGCTCGCTGACCTTACGGCGGATGTTTCCCGAGGCATTCTTCAGCACATGCTTGAAGGCCTGGCTCTCGCCATGCAGGTCGGCCAGGAAGTGCTCCGTACCCTTGGGCAGGTTCAGGATGGCTTCCAGGTTGATAATCTCTGTAGCCGCAGCCGCTATCGTGGGAAACGATCTGGAGAGCAGCTGCAAGTAGTGCATGTCACGATTTAAAAAATTCTCGCTTTGCGAGTGTGGCGTTGCATTCTCTCTATGAGAGTGTGGCGTTGTAGTCATAGGCGTAGTATTATTGATAGTTTGTCGTTATTTCATATCTTTAGGTGGTTCTCGATTTGTTTTCTTAACTTCCGTGTCGCCCGGTCGTTGGTGGGTGTTACAGGCATGAATCCTTCGGTGAGACCTGTCAGACTGGAGGCTATCTGCATGAGCCGGGAGGCAATGGTCCACAACCGCCGCTCCTTCAAATCGTCAGCCAACGCTTCCTCCTCGCAGCCGTGCTCACGCAGCTCGCGGTCCAGCTCTATCAGATGGCTGATGCCCAGCTGGCCGTTTGTCGCCAGCTTGCGCAGATAGCGGAAGGTTGCCATCAACCGGTCATTCTCAGAAGCAAACTGGTAGCCGATGGTCTGCTTGATGCTTTCTGCCTGCCGGAAACCGTCGGGCAGGAAGTAGGCTATCTGCTCAACATCCATATCGGGTGCTTCCAGTCCGAGGATGCGGAGACCCTTGCGCAGGGTGTCCGTGATATGCTCCTGATGGGCGTAGCACAGCAATTGCCGCCATTGCTCCGAAGAGAGCGGCGAGGGTTGGAAGGGCTCTGTGAGCCAGCGCTTGTCGCCCGTGATACCTGTCATCAGTATGTCGTGCAGCGTCTTTCGCATATCGCTGTCCATGAGTTCCAGCGGATTCGAATCCATCACCTTGCGATAGACGGCAAATGTCTGCCGGGCCATATCGGTAGCTGTGATAGAGCTGGTGACAACGGCATTGCGGATAATCACCGTCCGAGCGTTCCAGCCCAGCTGCTCCATACACTCCTGTTCCATCCGTCCCTGTATGATGACGGCATAGGCCTTCTTGACGATGCTGCGCTGATAAAGCAGTCGCTTGGGCAACTTCTCCTTCCAGCGGTTCTCCTCCTGTACCCAAGGCTGCAGCTGGCCGTGGGGGGTTAGCACCAGTCTGACGCCAAGCTTGAAAGCCAGGGTTACTACGCTGTGCGACGAGTTACGCCAACAGCCGTGCAGGTGCAGCACGTTGTACTGACCGCCTTTGAGCAGCGTGCGAGCCTGTTCGGCCTGGGTTGCCGTATGATTCTCGGCTTCCAGACCCATGCTCTCTGTCAGCAGCTTGACATGCTGTCCGACCATGGCGTCGTCTTTGTCGTAGTAGTGCAGGATTCTCATTGTATCGTGTTTGCTTGATAGCTTATATTTACAACCATGTTGACAGGCGCAGGCCTGCAAGTTTCCATCCACGGACCCGCTGGTCGAAATAATTGACTGCGTCAAAAGCCCGTTCACGTTTTACCGCCAGGGCGTCATACACTCCGCGGCGCTGTTTCATCCAGCGTCCCCGGTGTCCGCGACCTCCCTTGCGTTCCGTTTTCATAACCAGCGAACGCAGGTCTTCCAGCTCGCTAGCCACCACATGTGTCACAGCGTCTTTCTTCCGATTGCTATACACAACAGCTGCCTCACCGTCAGCCAGTCCTGTCAGCCATTCTCCCGAGACGGGAGGACGGTTGATGTCGGCAAAGACAACGTACCGTCCCTTGGCAGCCTTGACACCCACGCTGAGTGCCAGACGCAGACGGCTGGGATTGATGATGACTGATTGCGGCAGGAATGTCGTATACAGGTTCTGATGTTCGGCCCGCATTCGTTTCAGAACGTCGGGAGTATCGTCAACCGACATGTCGTCTACCACAATAACCTGGGCACCAGCTTCCCCGGCTACGTCAAGAAACAGCGGAAGGTTCTTCTCCAGCTGATCTGCCTGGTCGTGGACAGCCATGACGACAGTGATGTTCTCAGTTTCTCTCTCCGAGAGTATGGCGTTGTAATCTTTATCCATATATTATAGTTCGTCACTCATATAGCCTTGAGGCAGGTGGCGGCAGTTGTAACCGGAGGCCATAATCTCACCGTATGCCCCCGCAGAGCGGATGGCCAGCAGGTCGCCTCGGTGACAGCGGTTCAGGTCTATCTGCTTGGCAAAGACGTCTGTCGACTCGCAGATGGGACCCACCACATCGTAGGTCTCGTTAGGCTCCTCGCTGCTGAGGTTCTCAATCTTGTGATATGCCTGGTAGAGGGCAGGACGGATGAGGTCCGTGAAACCTGCATCGACAATGCAGAATTGTTTGACGCTGCCCACCTTTATATATAATGCGCGCGTAAGCAAGGTACCACACTGTCCTACGACAGCACGTCCCAGCTCGAAGTGCAATGTCTGTCCAGGGCGCAGCTTCAGCTTCTTGGCATAAGTATCGAAGTACGACTTGAAGTCAGGTACAGGGACACGGTTGGGGTGCTGGTAGTCAATGCCCAGGCCTCCGCCTACGTTGATATGCTCTACGCTGATGCGATGACGCTCCAGCTCCAGCTGCAACTCGTTGACGCGGTTGCAGAGTGCCTCGAAGTCGCCCATGTCCAGAATCTGGGAGCCTATGTGGAAGTGCAGACCGACAACCTTGATATGACTCATCTGCTTTGCTTCCTCAATGACGCGTAGCATGTCGCGCATGTCGATGCCGAACTTGTTCTCGGCCAGACCTGTCGTGATGTTGGCGTGGGTGTGTGCTCCCACGTTGGGATTCAGGCGGAAGGCCACACGGGCCGTCTTGCCCTTCTGCTGTGCCAGCTGGTTGATGACCTCCAGCTCAGGAATGCTCTCCACATTGAAGCAGAAAATGTCGTTGTCCAGTCCGAGGTTGATTTCCCAGTCGGCCTTACCCACACCGGCATAGACGATTTTCGAGCTGGGGAAACCGGCACGTATGCTGGCTTCAATCTCACCACCGCTGACGCAGTCGGCACCCAGCCCTGCCTCGCGGATGATGCGAAGCACACGTGGGTTGGCATTGGCCTTGACAGCATAGTGGACGCAGAACCCCTCGTGCTTCTGGGCCTCGTCGGTAATGGTGCGAAGCGTCTGCCGCAGCAGCTCCGCATCGTAGTAATAGAACGGTGTCTGTATCCGCTCCAGTTTGTCTATCGGAAATGTTCCCTTCATGTTTTGTGTCGTGTTGGCTTGGTGCTATTTGTTGAACAGGGTGTCGCTGAGCGACTGCAGGGCGCGCTTCTTGTCCTCCTCGCGGATGAGGAACGAGATGTTATAGTTAGAACCGCCGTAGCTGATCATGCGTACGGGAATGTTCTTCATGGCGTCCATAACCAGCGTCTCGAAACCGATGTTCGACCAGTCGAGGTCACCTACTACGCAGATGATGCACATGCCTGTGTCGACGGTGACGGTGCCGTACTTCTTCAGCTCGTCAACAATCTCGCCCAGGTGAGCGGAGTTGTCGATAGACATCGATACACCAACCTCTGAGGTGCAGACCATGTCGATAGGTGTCTGGTAGCTCTCGAAAATCTCAAACACCTTGCGCAGGAAACCGGTAGCCAGCAACATACGGCTTGACTTGATCTTGATGGCAATGATGTTGTCCTTGGCTGCTACGGCCTTGATCTTGCCGTACTCCGTCTGGTTCGAGATGGTGGTACCCTCAGCGTCGGGCTCCATCGTGTTCAGCAGACGAACAGGAATGCCGGCATACTTGGCAGGCTGTACGCAGGTGGGATGCAGAATCTTGGCACCGAAGTAGGCCAGCTCGGCAGCCTCTTCGAAGTGCAGCTGGTGTACGGGCTGCGTCTTGTCAACCACACGCGGGTCGTTGTTGTGCATGCCGTCAATGTCGGTCCAAATCTGGATCTCATCTGCATTTAGGGCAGCACCGATGAGCGATGCCGTATAGTCAGAGCCTCCGCGCTGCAGGTTGTCAACCTCACCGTAGGCATTACGGCAAATGAATCCCTGTGTGATATATACCTCGTAGCCCTCGTTCTTCTCCATGATGGCACCCAGCTTCTCTTTTATGTAGGTGGGGTCGGGCTCAGAGTTCTTGTCTGTACGCATGAAGTCAAGTGCGTTGAGCAATACGGCCTTGATACCCTGCTCCTGCATGTAGTTGACTACCATGTTGGTCGACATGAGCTCACCCTGTGCCACAATGCTCTTCTCCTCGAAGCTGGTGAACAGCTCCTTGGTGAACGAACGCAGATAGTTCATCTCCGACACCAGGAACTCGCGGGTCTTGTCCTTCATCTCGTCGGTGGAGTAGAGCTCGTCAATGTGCTTCATGTACTTGCGCTCCAACTGATTGATGACCTCGTTGGCTCCCTCGGGATTCTTCTTGTAGAGGTAGTTCGAGATTTCCACCAGCGAGTTGGTAGTGCCCGACATAGCTGACAGCACCACGAAAACAGGCTCGCCCGACTTGGTTACTAACTTGGTTACTTCTTGCATGCGGGCCGGTGTACCTACCGATGTTCCGCCAAACTTCATTACCTTCATAGTCTTATCTGTTTTTTATCTTTTTTACTTTCTTACCTTTTCACTTTTACATAGACAAGTCCTCGCGGGCAGAATAGTCGAGCACCTTCTTGGCCGACTGTTCTGCTTCCTCCTCGTAGAGCGACATGTTGTTATAGTCCTTCGTGATGTCTTCCAGCTTCTGGTTGATGCAGCGGTAGACAATGCCTGGGAACTCCTTCAACAGCGACGTGTTGTGAGTAGTCATGACAACGGCTGTTCCCGACTGCGTCACCTGGCGCAGCAGCAAGATAATCTGGCGGGCGGTCTCCACATCCAGGTTACCAGTAGGCTCGTCGGCAATAATAATCTTGGGCTTGTTCAGAATGGCGCGGGCTATGGCTATGCGCTGTTGCTCGCCACCCGAGAGCTCATGGGGGAAACGGTCGCCCATATTCTTCATGTCTACATCGGCCAGCACGTCGTCTATGCGCTCGTTAATCTCGTTCTTGTCCTTCCATCCCGTAGCCTTCAGCACGAAGCGCAGGTTCTCACTCACCGTACGGTCGCCCAACAGCTGGAAGTCCTGGAAGATGATACCCATCTGGCGGCGCAAGGCAGGAATGTACTTCTGCTTCATCTCGCGCAGGTCGTGGTTCAACACGGTGGCTTCCTCGGCTTCGGTAACGTCCAACTCGAAGTAGAGTGTCTTGAGCAAGGTGCTCTTACCCGCTCCCACACGGCCGATGATATAAATGAACTCACCCTCGTCAACGTGGAAGTCGGCTTCCTTCAGCACAAGAATGCCGTCTTTCTGACAGATATTTGCTTTCTTGTAATTTATGAGCATATATTTTACTTATCGCTTATCACTAAACACTAATCACTAATCACTTTTTCCCCTATCTGTCACTTCATCGTGCCAGCAGCCTTGGCCTCGCGGCGTTTCTTGTCCCAGTTGGGGTCGTGGCGCTTCTGCAGCTCTGCTGCGACGTCTTCAATGCGCAGCCCCTTCTCCGTCAGCAGCACCAGCAGGTGATACAACAGGTCGGATGCTTCGTATACCAGATGCTCCGAGGTGCCGTTGGTGGCCTCTATGACGGTTTCCAAAGCTTCCTCGCCCACTTTCTGGGCTATCTTGTTGACGCCTTTTGTAAACAGGCTGGTAGTATACGAGCCCTCAGGCATTTCTTCCTTGCGATGGTTGATGAAGTCCTGCAGCTCTGTCAGGAACAGCAGCGGGTTGCTGTCGTTGTCCTCACCCCAGCAGGTATCGGTACCTGTGTGGCAGGTTGGTCCGTCGGGATGTGCCTTGACCAGCAGAGTGTCCTGGTCGCAGTCTATCTTGATATCTACCAGGTTCAGAAAGTTGCCTGACGTCTCGCCCTTAGTCCACAGCGTCTGGCGTGTGCGGCTCCAAAAGGTGACGTGTCTCGTCTCCAGCGTCCTCTGGTAGGCCTCCTCGTTCATGAAGCCCAGCATCAGCACGTTCTTGGTAACGGCATCCTGTACGATGGCAGGAACCAGCCCGCCCATCTTTTCAAAGTCTATTTTCATATGCGTACGTTTATTCCTTCGTTCTTTAAATACTGTTTCAGCTCGGGTACGGGAATCTCGCCGAAGTGGAATACCGAGGCAGCCAGAGCAGCGTCAGCATGTCCTTCGGTGAAGACGTCGCGGAAGTGTTCCTTGCAGCCTGCTCCACCGCTGGCAATAATGGGTATCGAGAGATTGTCGGCCAGCTCACGAAGGGCCTCATTGGCATAGCCGTTCTTGGTACCGTCGTGGTTCATCGAGGTGAACAGTATCTCACCTGCACCACGTTCCTGGGCTTCATGTGCCCACTCAAACAGTCCGCGCTCAGTACGCTCACGGCCTCCTTTCAGGTAGCAATGCCAACCATCGTCGTCCAAACGGGCATCGATAGCTACGACACACACCTGCGAGCCGAAGCGTGTAGTAATCTCGTTGATGAGCTCGGGTCGGCGGATGGCGGCAGAGTTGACGCTGACTTTGTCAGCACCTGCATAGAGCAGTCGCTCAACGTCCTTCAGCTCGTTGATGCCTCCACCCACGGTGAAGGGAATGTTCAGCGTCTCAGCCACACGGGTCACCATATCGGTGAAGGTCTTGCGGCCTTCGAACGAGGCGGTAATGTCCAGAAATACCAACTCGTCGGCTCCCTGTTCTGAATAGGCCTTGCCCAGCTCCACAGGGTCACCGGCACTTCGCAGGTTGACGAAGTTGGTGCCTTTGACAGTCTCACCGTCCTTGACGTCCAGACAGGGTATTATGCGTTTTGCCAGTCCCATAGTTCTTTCAGATTGATTTTACCTTCATAGATGGCCTTGCCGAAGACGACGGCGGGAATGCCCGCGGCGTCCAGGGCTTTGATGTCGTCGATAGAGGATACGCCTCCGCTGGCTATCAAGTGCAACTTCGGATATTCCGTCATCACCTGCTTGTAGAGCTCAATGGCCGGACCTGCCAGCGTTCCATCCTTCGATATCTCCGTACAGAGCACGTTCTTGACACCGGCATCTACATATTTGCTCAGGAAGGGAAGCAGGTCTTCCTCTGAGTCTTCCTTCCATCCGTTGATGCTGATCTTGCCGTTGCGCACATCAGCACCCAGAATCAAACGCTCAGGGCCGTACTTGGCAAGCCATGCGATGAAAAGCTCTGGCTGTGTGACGGCTATCGAGCCTACAGTTACCATCGAGGCTCCTGCGGCAAAGGCTTTCTCGATGTCCTCGTCGGTTTTGATGCCTCCGCCAAAGTCTACCACAAGGTTGGTCTCCGTGGTGATGCTGCTAAGCACCTGGCTGTTGACAATGTGCTTCGACTTGGCACCGTCCAGGTCTACCACGTGCAGTCGCTTGTAACCCAGCGACTCAAACTGGCGAGCCATTTCCAGGGGCTCTCCGTAGACGCTTTTCTGGTCGTAGTCACCCTTGGTCAGGCGTACACACTGACCGTTGATGATGTCTATTGCGGGAATCAGTTCTATCATAGTTCGAGAAAGTTCTTGATGATTCGCTCGCCCACCTTGCCACTCTTTTCAGGATGGAACTGGCAGGCGTAGAAATTGTCCTTGTGCATTGAGGCAGAGTAGGGTAGGATGTAGTCGGCTGTGGCTATTGTCTCGCTGCAGAGTGGCACGTAATAGCTATGCACGAAATAGACGTAGCCTCCCTCGATGCCCTCCATGAGAGGCGACTTGGTGTCGTAGAGCTGGTTCCAGCCCATGCAAGGCACCTTGTCCTCGTGGCGCTCGGGTTGGAAGCGCTTCACCTCTGCATCGAATATGCCTATGCAGTCAACGTCGCCTTCCTCAGAATGCTTGCAGAGCAGCTGCTGTCCTACGCAGATGCCGAAGACTGGCTGTTGCAAGTCGCGGATGACCTCGTCCAACCTGTGGGCCTTCAGGTATTCCATTGCTCCACGGGCCTCGCCCTGTCCGGGGAAGAGCACGCGGTCGGCCTTCTTCAGCTGCTCGGCATCGTCCGTCAGCAGGGGCTCTATACCCATCCTTCGGAGCGCGTTCACTACCGAGTAGATGTTGCCTGCGTTATATTTTACTATCGCTACGTTCATTTATGAGAAGATAATCGTCTTGTTCTTGTATGTCAGAATCTTGCGCTGGATGTGCTTCGACACAGCGTGCGAGAGCACAATCTTCTCCAGGTCTTTGCCTTTCAGCACCAGACTCTCAGGAGTATCCTTGTGGGTGATGCGCGTTACATCCTGTTCGATGATGGGACCTGCGTCAAGTTCTGCCGTCACATAGTGGCTTGTAGCACCGATAATCTTCACGCCTCTTTCCCATGCCTGATGATAAGGCTTGGCACCGATGAAGGCCGGCAGGAACGAGTGGTGGATGTTAATGATGTGGTGCGGATAGGCGGCTATCATCTCGTCCGAGATAATCTGCATGTAGCGTGCCAGCACGATGAACGAGATGTCTTCCTTCTTCAGCAGTTCCATCTCGGCCTGCTCCACCTCCAGCTTGTTCGAGTGGTCTTTCTTGATGCTCCACACGTAGTAGGGAATGCCGAACTGCTCGGCCACATAACGCAGATCTTCGTGGTTTGATACGATGCAGGGAATGTCGACATCAAACTCACCTGCCTTCCAGCGGGCCAGCAGGTCGTACAGACAATGGCTCATCTTGCTCACGAAGATGGCCATCCTTGGGCGCTTGTCGCTATAGTAGAGCGAGAACTTCATCTGGTAGCGCTGGGCATACAGTGTGGTAATATAGTCATAGAGCTTGTCGCGAGGAATGAGGAATCCGTCCAGCTCCCATTCTATTCTCATGAAGAACATGCCGTCCTGCTTGTCCACGTATTGGTCCAGATACACAATGTTCCCCTGGTTGTCGGTTATAAACTTAGTCACTTCTGATATAATGCCCTGCTGGTCAGGACAATGCAGAAGCAAAATTGCAGTTGGTTTCATGCTGTCTTTGTATTCTATTTGTCTTATATACATAAATTCGCGCGCAAAATTACAAAAAAATCAGCAGAGTACCAAATTTATTTGGTGTTTTCAATAAGTAAAGATTGCTTGTCGCTCTTTTCGGTTTGCACTATAGGCACCTGCGTCCTGCTTACATTACTACTGAGCAGCCTTCAGTCGTAATACGAATGCCCTTCAGTCGTAATACGATTCCCGTTCCGCAGTCTACATGTTCGTATTGTAAAAATAATTCCCGAAACTCTAATCGGAATTCCGGGAAATGTTAAGATGTAGGTTCTTCTCGTACCTGCCTTATTTCTTCATGTCGAAGCCGAGGCGGATACCGTCGTAGTGCTTCGACAGCTCGCCCACCTTCTGAACGGTGTCGTTGCCACTCATGGCTGCAAGGACCTGTAAGACGTTGAGCAGCTTCTTCGACTCGAAGAGTAGGGCAATGCCGTGATACTCGCGCTTGGCGTAGCAGCTGAAGCTGAAGAGCAGGGTCTTCATGTTGACCTTAGCGGTTTCTTCGTCAAGGGTCCACGTGCCTCTAAGGGCTTTGCCGGCAATTGTTGCAGAGAAACTGCCATCCTCGTTGAAGGTGATGTAGGTGTTCTGGTCAGAAAGACCGGTTTTCTGGAAGTAGGGCGTCAACTCTTGCTCAATCTTAGTTGCGGCTGCTTCGCCGCCTGCCTTTGCCAGTAGATTCTTACTGGTGAAGGCGCAACCAGGGCCATCGTAGTGCCAAGTGCCGACGAGCCCCTTCTGGCTGACCTTGTCGAGTCCGATGACGCTGGAGAAAGCATTGGCCAGCGTACCACCGCTGCCGATGGTCTGCAGGAAGCTGCCGGTACCGCATGAAGTTGTTGCTATGCCTGCTGTCAGAAGCAAGGAGAAGGTGATTAGGAATGTCTTAAAATTTCGCATTACTATTTGTCTTTATGATGTTGTCTCGTTATCCAACAATTCTATGCTCTTTGTCTCGACGCTGTGGCTGAAGGCCAGCTCGTCCTTGTCGGTAGCTTTTCCGATGTGGATAGTTGCTCCCTCTGGCAGATCACCGTTGACGATGAGCTCTGAAATGCCGTCCTCGATGTAAGTTTGGATGGCTCTTTTGAGCGGACGGGCACCAAATTGCACGTCGTAGCCCTTTTCGGCAACAAATTGCTTGGCCTCGTCGCTGAGGTCTATCTGGTAACCGATGTCGTTGATGCGCTTATAAAGTCCTTTCAGCTCAACATCGATGATCTGCTTGATGGCGTCGAGGTCCAACTGGTCGAAGGTGATTATCTCGTCGAGACGGTTCAGAAACTCGGGTGAGAACTGCTTCGACAGGGCTTTCTGTACTATCTGACGGGCATGTTCTTTGTCTTTCTCATTCATAGCCAGCGATGTTGATGAGGCTGCGTTGAAGCCTACTCCGCGTCCGAAATCCTTCAGTTGGCGTGTTCCCGCGTTAGAGGTCATGATGATGACTGTATTACGGAAGTCTACAAAGCGACCGTTTCCGTCTGTCAGGCGCCCCTCGTCAAGCACTTGCAGCAACAGGTTGAAGACGTTGCCGTGAGCTTTCTCAATCTCGTCGAGTAGCACGATAGAGTAGGGATGACGGCGCACACGCTCGGTGAGCTGTCCGCCCTCCTCATAACCTACATAACCCGGAGGTGCACCAATAAGGCGCGAGACGTTGAACGACTCGGTATATTCAGACATGTCGATGCGGATAAGCGCGTCTGACGAGCCGAACATGAACTCAGCCAACTTCTTGGCCAGGTAGGTCTTGCCGACACCTGTGGGGCCGAGGAACATAAAGGCTCCGATGGGGTGGTTGGGCTCCTTCAGACCGACGCGGTTGCGCTGGATGGCACGTACCATTTTGTCTATGGCCTTGTCCTGGGCGATGACCTGCGACTTAAGTTCTTGTGCCATACCCTTCAGGCGGATGCCTTCTTCTTGTGCCATACGCTGTACAGGAACGCCCGTCATCATAGACACCACATCGGCAACCTGTTCGGCAGTAACCTCTTGTCGTACGTCAACCTCACCGTCAAGCCACTTGCGGTTCAGCTCCTGCAACTCACGCTCAAGCTGGGTCTGACGGTCGCGGTAGCCTGCTGCCAACTCGAAGTTCTGATTGCTGACGGCCTGTTGCTTCTTCTCAGTAATGCGCTTGATTTCCTTCTCTTTCTCGGTAATCTCAGGCGGGATGTTGGCATTCTGCAGATGAACACGCGAACCTGTCTCGTCCAACGCGTCAATAGCCTTGTCGGGCATAAAGCGGTCGTTGACGTAGCGTGATGTCAGTTTGACACATGCCTCGAGTGCCTCGTTGGTATAGGTGACGTGATGATGGTATTCGTAGCGTCCGCGAATGTTCTTCAGTATCTGAAGCGTCTCCTCGTCGGATGTGGGCTCTACCTGTACCTTCTGGAAGCGGCGCTCAAGAGCTCCGTCCTTCTCAATGCTGTTGCGATACTCGTCGAGCGTGGTGGCTCCAATGCACTGGATGGTGCCTCGGGCTAGAGCGGGTTTGAGAATGTTGGCCGCGTCCATCGTGCCAGCTGCCGAGCCTGCACCAATCATGGTGTGGATCTCGTCGACGAAGATGATGATGTCGGGATTCTGTTCGAGCTCCTTGACCAGCATCTTCATGCGCTCCTCAAACTGTCCGCGGTACTTCGTGCCGGCTACGACACCCGTCATGTCGAGTGTCACCAGACGCTTATTGAAGAGCATGGGCGAACAATGACGCGAGGCAATCATCTGAGCCAGACCCTCGACAATGGCACTCTTGCCCACACCGGGCTCACCGATGAGGATGGGGTTGTTCTTCTTGCGGCGTCCGAGAATCTCAATGACGCGCTGTATCTCGTTCTCACGGCCTACGCAGGGGTCAAGCTTCGACTCTGCTGCCAGCTTGGTGAGGTCGGTGCCGAAGTTGTCGAGAACCGGAGTCTTCGACTTGGTCTTGGGCTGTTGGGTAGTGGTCTGCGTGGTAGCTGACGAGCTTTTGGAGTCCTGCGCATTGCCGGTTTCCTCCTCGTCGTAGTCCTCTTCGGGCAGACCTATGCCGTCCTTGACGCTGAATAGTGTCAGGACGTCGTCGTAGTTCATGTTGTTCATTTCCAATATTTGTTTGGCGCCATTGTCTGCTGCATCGTGCAGAATGGCCAGCAGCACATGCTGTTCCTCGACACGGGTGGTGCGTTGTATGCGAGCCTCCAGCACAGAGAGTTTCAGAATGTTGCTTGCTTTCTCGTTTAATACTAACTGTTGTGTGTAGATAGGCATACCAATCTCATCCTCACGTACGCGGTTCTCCAGCTCGGTCTTGACGCTCTGCAGGTTGATGTCCAACCGCTGGAACACGCTCAGCACGGGACTGTCCTTCATGCGCAGCAACCCTAAAAGCAAGTGCTCTGGGGCTACTGAGCGGCTGGCCAGCCGTGCAGCTTCTTCGCGTGAGTAGGCGAGAATCTCGGATACCTTGGGTGAAAATTGACTTGTCATACAAAACGAGTGTTTACAAATTCCGTGCCAAAAATTTCTGTTGGGTAATGACGGAGGGCAATTCCTCCTGATAGTGAGTCACCATAATCATGGTCTTGTTGCGGCGCTGACAGAATGTCTCAATAACATCCTTTACCAGTCGGCGATTCCAGAGGTCCAATCCGTGTAGCGGCTCGTCGAGTATGAGCAGCTGCGGGTCTTTGACAAAGGCTCGTGCCAGCAGTACCAGACGTTGCTCGCCGCTGGAGAGCTGCAGGAAGGGACGGTCGGCCAGATGGCCAATGCCAAAGATGTCGAGCCACCATCGGCAGCGGTCATAGTCTTTAGCGTCAGGAATGGCGTAGAGACCTATAGAGTCCATCAGTCCGCTGGCCACGATACGGATAGAGGGCAGGTTGCGCTTGTAGCTGCGGTGCATCTCAGGCGACACATAGCCTATGTGGCGCTTAATGTCCCAGATACTCTCTCCTGAACCTCGCGGACGGTCAAAGAGGGTAATGTCGCAGGCATAGCTTTGAGGGTTGTCAGCGCAGACGAGTGACAGCAGCGTCGACTTGCCACTGCCATTTTGTCCTGATAAGGCCCAGCGGTCACCGTTCATCACAGTCCAGTCGAGGTCGTTGAGGATGGTACGTTCGCCGTAGCGGATACTGACATGATGCATATCTACCACACGCTGGCAGTCATAGTCGTTGTCGTGATAGGGCAGGTTGAGAATAGCTTCCTGCTTGTCTTTAGGAAGCACATGGGAAGGAACTGGCTCCTGATGGGCGTAGTAGTCAGATGGAGAGGAGTACTCTGTGTTCTCCGAGACTTCCAATATCTTCGTTACAAACTCAGGAATATCGTCTGTCTTCGACAGCACCAGCATAATCTCCATATCGCGTTGTTCTGCCAGTAGCAGGAGCAGTTCTTTCAGCTGGTCACGCGTCTCGGCATCCAGTCCGATGAAGGGATTGTCCATGATGAGTAGCCGCGGGTTGGCAAAGAGGGTCTTTGTCAGTTGGAACTTACGCAGCTCGCCACTCGACAGCGTGATGATGTACTTGTCTAGGAAGGTGTCCATGTGGAACAGCTCATACAGGTGCTCCTTCATTTGCCTGCGTTCGGCAGTATCCTCGCCCGTCAACAGATAGCTACGCTGCAAAAGCTCGCCGACGGTGGGCGTCTCGTGATCAATGTCATGCTGGTTCCAGCGTAGCTGCAGATAGTACTGTCCGTCGACATTCACCCCGTAAGAGTCCGTAAAGGCAATGTAGCGTACACGGTCTGAAGCCAGCTTTTTGCGCAGCTGGTCAATATAGCGGGTCTTTCCGCTTCCGTTACGTCCCACAACAGCAGTAACCTTTCCCATATTTCTATCTCCTTTTAACTATTTCTTGACTCTCGACTGATTTTTGACTACAAAGTCCTTCCAGCCTTTGTAGTGTGCCTGGCTCTCAGGACGGTTCATCTGCATGTAATGACAGTAGGCAGCACCTAAGGCGTCGGTAGCGTCCATGAATTTCGAGAGGGCGTCCTCATCGAACTTCAGCAGTCGTTGCAGCATACCGGCTACCTGTTCCTTCGAGGCGGCACCGTTGCCTGTAATAGCCATCTTGATTTTCATGGGTGCATACTCGTGGACAGGCACTCCGTGATGTACTGCTGCAGCAATAGCCGTCCCTTGGGCGCGTCCCAGCTTCAGGGTCGTCTGCACGTTCTTCTGCAGGAATGGAGCTTCAATGGCCATCTCGTCAGGCAGGTAACCGTCAATGATGCCTGTCACACGCTCGAAGATGTGGCCTAGCTTCAAGTAGCCATCACCAAATTTACGCAGGTCGATGACGCCCATTGTCACCATTTCAGCCTTACCGTCAGTCACCTTGATGACGCCGTAGCCCATAATGTTCGTACCAGGGTCGATGCCCAGAATCACTTTCTCCATAATCGTTCTATTTCCGTTTGATGATGAAGAATCCGAGGCGGTGCATGATGCCCTTTTTGTTCAGGGAACGAAGCTCGTAGATACCATCTCTCAGCGGACGTACATCGACATGCGGCTGGTTGGGACAGGTATGTATGATAGTGCCTTGCAGCGTGCATACAGCCAAGTATTCAGCATCGGTAGTAGCTGATGCGGAGAGCAATAGTGTGCGTCCGTCGTTTGGAAGCAGATAGGAGTCATGAGGTGAGAGCCGTGAACCATAGGTGTCTTCCTGTAGCGCTATGCTCTCGTTACCATAACGGTCGAGTGTCGTGACGGCATAGTGTAAGGGACGACTGCCTGCCCGTCGCTGTAGCCTGAGTTGCTGCCACATGTAGCGGGTAGCTACGAGGTTGGCAGGATTGCTGATGTCTACAGGTTCCTCCGTTGAGGCGTATATATTATATAATAGGTAGGGACCGTCGCTGCGGTCGCGAGCGCCTCCCCACGTTAGCACATCACTTTTTGTGGTGCGTTTGACACTCAGCACAGCAGGTGCCTCGGGAGCCAGATGGTGAGCCCAGGTCATAGGGGGAATCAGGGCAGGATGACGATCGTAGTCGCTAACGTAGCTATAGACACCCTTTACGTTGTCCAGCAGGAACTTAGCGCGAAAGTAGCAATGGCCCATGCCTATCTGTCGGGTGACATTCAGCTGGCGCTTGACTTCGGATAACGGCCAGTTGCGCTCATGAGGGTGCAGCATATAGATGCCCAGTCCTGAGACAACGGTACGTCCATAGTTATTCTCCTGCCAGTCGATGGCAAAAGGATAGAAGTTGTTGCCCTGAAAATACATCATGGGATAGAGCTGGTCCATCAGTCCGTCGCGCAGCCAGCCTTGTGCGTCTTGTGCTACCTGACGACGTGCGTTCCAACCTTTGGAAGAATAGCGGCTGAGGTCGTCGTATTTCCCTATAGGCGAGCAACTTAGCTTCACCCATGGTTTGTAAAGCTTCACCTTCTGATGAATGCGGCGCACAATGCGTGTAATGTTCTCTTGCGACTTAGATCCTCGCCACGTCTCAGGATAGCGTATGTAGTCCAGATGGATGCCGTCAATGTCATAGCGACGGGTTATCTCCTCGCACATACTGGCAATATAGTCGGCTGTAGTGGGTGATTCGGGATTCATATAGCCTTCCTCGCCAATGTGCTTGATGAGCGAAGGATAGCGCTTGCGAAGCTGCTGACAGCCGAATGTGTTCCACTTACCCACGGGGATAGTCACTACCCAGGCGTGAAGCTCCATGCCTCTGCAGTGACACTCATCGATGGCAAACTGGAGGGCGTCATAACCTGGTGAGCGCCCTGCCTTTCCAGACATACATCCGTCCCAAGGCTCAATATTGGAAGGGTAAATGGTGGTTGCACGAACGCGGGTTTGCAATAATACGGTATTGACGTTTATGGCCTTCAGGCGGTCCAGTATCTGGCAGAGCTCCTGCTGTTGCTGACGGATGCCCATCCCGTCGTGAGCGTAGCTTCGGGGCCAGTCAATGCCTCCTATGGTGGTCAGCCAGACGGCTCTCACTTCGTGCTTAGGTTGGGCTATGAGAGCTGTGCTGATGCAGACGACAAATAGATAAAATAATGTTAATCGTTTCATTTCGTTTGCAAAGGTAATCGTTTTTCGCGGAAAAATTGTACCTTTGCAGAAAATTTTAAATGATTAAAGCAAAATGATTTCATTTGTGTTGAGTCTTGTGGCTCCTGTATTGGGTTACATGTTCTACGGACGACTCGTGGAGCGTGTCTTTGGTCCTGATGATCGTGTGACGCCTGCCGTTGCTAAAGCCGATGGCGTCGACTTCCTGGTGCTTCCTTCTTGGAAGATTTTCATGATCCAGTTCTTGAACATTGCAGGAACGGGGCCTATCTTTGGTGCTATCATGGGTGCCATGTTTGGTCCTGTAGCTTATCTGTGGATTGTTCTGGGCTGTATCTTTGCCGGTTCTGTTCACGATTATTTCTCGGGTATGCTGTCTATGCGCCACGATGGTGCCAACCAGCCCGAGATTATCGGTAGCTATCTGGGTAATACCACCAAGCAGATCATGCTGGTGTTTACGGTATTCCTGCTGATGATGGTAGGTGCGGTGTTTGTGTTCAGCCCAGCCAAGATTCTTGGCGATATGTGGGAACCAGCCGCTATTGTGGAAAGTGCAGGTAAATACACCTTTTGGATTGTGGTTATCTTCATCTACTACATTATAGCCACGATGCTTCCCATTGATAAGATTATCGGTAAGATATATCCTTTGTTTGCCTTCTCGTTGCTCTTTATGGCTGCTGCCCTGACGGTTGTTCTGTTTGTGAAGTGGCCTTCTATTCCAGAGATTTGGGAGGGATTGAGCGCTGAGGCTATGACGCCGAAGAATATCTTCCCGTGCCTGTTTATCACCATTGCCTGTGGTGCTATCAGTGGTTTCCATGCTACGCAGAGCCCGCTGATGGCCCGCTGTCTGAAGAGCGAGAAGATGGGACGTCCTATCTTCTATGGTGCTATGATAACAGAGGGTGTCGTTGCGCTGATTTGGGCAACGGTAGCAATGTACTTCTTCTATAATGAGCCCACACCAGGCTACCAGCTGGTAGCAGGTGGAGAGGCTGTAGTGAAGGATGCGCCTTCTATCGTCAACGTTATCTGTAACGACTGGCTGGGTATGTTTGGTGGTATTCTGGCTCTGCTGGGAGTTGTAGCAGCGCCTATCACCAGCGGTGATACTGCCTTGCGCTCATGTCGCCTGATTATTGCCGATTTCGTGAAGCTGGAGCAGAAATCTATCCGCAAGCGCCTGTACATCTGTATTCCGTTGTTTGCGGTTGTCATTGCGTTGCTCGTCTGGCAGATGTCCGACAAAGAGGGCTTCGGCAAGATTTGGAGCTGGTTTGGCTGGAGCAACCAGACGCTTTCTGTATTCATGCTGTGGGCTATCACGGCTTATCTGGTTCGTCAGAAGAAGCCATACGTTATTACGCTGATTCCAGCTATCTTCATGACGATAGTCTGCACCACGTTCCTGCTGAGTGAACAGGTATTCAGCCTTGGGCTTTCTCATTCTCTGATCATCGCAGCTGTTACCTGTGTCGTGTCGGTAATATGGTTCTACCTATGGCATAAGAAATATCAACAATCCATTAAATAAATTTGTAACTATGAAAAAGATTGCATTAATCGTTGTTGCGTTGGTGATGACTCTCTCGGCCAACGCACAGTTTGAACAGGGAAAAGGTTATCTGGGTGCTTCGTTGTCTGGTTTAGACATCAGCAGTCAGGCAAAGAAGTTCCACTTAGGTATTAATGCCAAGGCTGGTTATTTCTTTATGGATAACTTGATGGGACTGGCTGATGTTGGCTACGACTACACGAAAGACGGAGCAAAGTATCTGGGTCTTGGTGCCTATGGTCGCTACTACATCACGCAAAACGGTATCTATCTGGGTGCAGGACTGAAGTTCAGACATACTAACGATTTCAACGATCTGTTGCCTGGTGTGCATGCCGGCTATGCCTTCTTCGTGAGCCGTACCGTCACTATTGAGCCTGAGTTGTATTTTGACCTCTCTACCAAGGGTTCCGATTATATGAACTATGGTCTGCGCATCGGCGTTGGTGTCTATCTGTTCAAGGACCAGTACACATTGAAAAACAGATAAAAACGAAAGATATGCTTAGTGTAGAGGAATTAGTAGACCGTCTGATAGACCTTTCGTTTGCTGAAGATATCGGTGACGGCGACCATACCACCTTGTGCTGTATTCCTGAGGATGCGATGGGCAAGAGCCATCTGCTCATCAAGGAAGATGGTATCCTGGCTGGTGTCGAAGTAGCTAAGGAGGTGTTCCGTCGTTTCGACCCAGAGATGCAGGTAGAGGTGCTGATGCAGGATGGTACTCGCGTCAAGAAGGGCGACATAGCCATGATAGTCACAGGTCGCGTACGTTCTTTGTTGCAGACAGAGCGCCTGATGCTGAACATCATGCAACGTATGAGCGGTATTGCAACGATGACTGACAAGTATGTTCAACGCCTGAAGGGTACCCACACCCGTGTGTTGGACACCCGTAAGACTACTCCTGGCATGCGTATGCTGGAGAAGCAGGCTGTGAAGATAGGTGGGGGATGTAACCACCGTATCGGACTCTTCGATATGATTCTGCTGAAGGACAACCATGTGGACTTTGCAGGAGGTATTGTCAACGCCATTGACCGCTGTCATAAGTACCTGAAGGAAAAGAACCTCGACCTGAAGATAGAGATTGAGGTGCGTTCCTTCGACGAACTTCAGCAGGTACTCGACCACGGAGGCGTCAATCGCATCATGCTTGACAACTTCTCCGTACCTGATACCAAGAAGGCTGTCGACATCATTGCGGGCCGCTTCGAGACGGAGTCTTCTGGTGGTATTACGTTCGACACCATTCGCGACTATGCGGAGCAGGGTGTTGACTTCATCTCCGTGGGTGCGCTTACTCACTCGGTGAAGGGACTTGATATGAGCTTCAAAGCATGCTAAAACACAGCTTTTGGCTTTTTATTGGCTTTTGGCTTCTGGTGTCGTGTGGTGAGGAGCCCACGGCAGAGAGCCAAGAGCCAATAGATTATTCTTCCCCTGTCGATTTCGACATCGTCTTGGCAGGCAACTTCGGTGAGCCGCGTCCCTGGCACTTTCATGCCGGACTGGATATCAAGACGAACAATCAGGAAGGCAAGCAGATATTCTCTATAGCCAAGGGATACGTTTCTCGTCTGACGGTGAACAAATATGGCTTTGGCAATGCCATATACGTCACTCATCCTGATGGGCTGACCAGCGTCTATTGCCATCTGAAGCGCTTTGCCGACAAGTATGAGCAGCTGTTCGAACGTACTGGATGGCGCGACACGTTGGATTTCTGATTCCCTGAGGACAAGCTGCCCGTAAGTGCAGGCGACTATATTGCCGTCAGCGGCAATACAGGGCACTCGACAGGGCCTCACCTGCATCTTGAGTTGCACGATACAGAGACGTGGGTCATGCGTGACCCGATGTCCAAGCTTGCCCATCTGATAGCTGACACCGTTGCTCCTCAGGCCCATTCCTTTATGGCCATTCCCCAGCAGGACGAAGGTGTGTTCAACGGAGGCTCTACCAAGCAAACGTTTGGCTTTGGCCAGCCTGATATCAAGAAACAGCACACGACCTGGACGCTTTCACGCGACTTCACGGCATGGGGCAGGGTAGGCTTTGCCCTTTGGGCTGACGACTACTCAGAGGCTACCTATAATCATTATGGTATTCGTCATACGCGTCTGCTGGTCGATGGCCGTGAGGTGTTTCGCTCCGATGTTGACAGCATTCCCGTCAGTTGTCAGGTAGAGGTCAACCTTTGGGGCGACTACCATCATTGGCGTCGCACGCGTATCTGGTATATGAAGTCGTATCGTGAGCCTGGCATGCGCCTGCCCATTCTGCATACGGACTTTAGCCAAGGTATCGTGAATTTCAACGAGGAACGCCTCTATCATCTGACCTATATCCTGCGCGACTATCAGGGCAACGAGTCACGCTACGACTTCACCGTAAGAGGCCAGCGCGATTCCCGCATCCAGCTTCATCGTCGCCGGACGCTGTTGGATAGCTACCAACTTTATGGGCAATGCTTGTGGCCTTTGCTCACATTACGATAAAAGGCCTTTCGTATTACGACTGAGCAGCCTTCGTATTACGATCGAGCAGTCTTCGTATTACGATTGATTTCAAAGTCTCTCCACTTGCTTGACACCCTTGACGGTTCGCAGCTTCTTCAGCAGCGATTCCAGGCGGGTGTTGTCGTCAATCATGATGGTGATGTTGCCGCTGAACAACCCGTCGTGCGAGTCGATATTGATGCTACGCAGGACGAGTTTCTCGTCCTTCGAGATGATGCTGGTCAGGTTGTTGACAATGCCAATGTCGTCGTTGCCTATCACCCGTAGCGTAATGGCATACTGCGAGGCACCCTTGCCACTCCACTTGGCCTTGACGATACGATAGCCAAAACGCTTGCGAAGCTCTGGGGCATTGGGACAGTCCTCACGATGAATCTTGATGCCTCCGCTGACGGTGACGAAGCCAAACACGCGGTCGCCATAGATAGGCTGACAGCAACGTGCCAGCTGATAGTCTACCCCCTTCAGGTTGCGGTCTATGACCAGCACGTCGTCCTGAATGGCATTACCTGGCAGTCGGCTCTCGTCAAGCACGAAGTTAGCGGCACTCTCGGCTACATTATTGCCTGTGACAGGCTGGTCGCCCTGTTGGAGCTCAACGTATCGGTCTATGACTTGGTTGACATCCAGGCTGCCCTCTGCAATGTGTCGATAGAAGTCGCTCACCTCCTTGAAACCCATCTTGCGGATGAGCACCTGCATGAGGCTGTCTTCCATCTCCAGCTTGCGGTTCTTGAACTTGCGCTCCAGCATCTCCTTGGCAAAGAGACCCTCCTTCACCTGTGTCTCCTTCAGCGCCAGACGAATCTTGGATTTGGCGCGTGAGGTCTTCACCACGTTGAGCCAGTCTTGCTTGGGCTTCTGGTTCGACGAGGTCATAATCTCCACCTGGTCGCCACTCTGCAGCTGCTGACGTAAGGTTACTACCTTGCCGTTGATGCGTGCACCTGTACATTGGTTGCCGATGTTAGAATGTATGTGGTAGGCGAAGTCGAGTACCGTGGCACCTTTTGGGAACTTGTAGAGGTCGCCCTTAGGGGTAAAGACAAATACCTCGTCCTCGTACAAATCCATCTTGAACTGGTCCATAGCCTCCAGTCCGTCGCTGGTTTCCAGCATGGAGCGGATATTGGTCAGCCACTCGTCCATACCCACGTCGCCCTTGACGCCTTTATAGCGCCAGTGGGCAGCGACGCCTCGCTCTGCAATCTCGTCCATGCGCTCCGTACGGATCTGCACCTCTACCCACTTCTGCTCAGGACCTAAAACGGTAATGTGCAACGACTCGTAACCGTTTGATTTCGGAACACTTAGCCAGTCTCGCAAACGTTTTGGATTAGGTTGGTACATGCTGGTGACAATAGCAAAAGCCTGCCAGCAGTCCATCACCTCACGACGACGTGCGTCCTTTGTCTCTTTCCCTTCTTCTCTGGCCTCCAGAATGATGCGGATGGCAAACAGGTCGTAGACTCCTTCGAAAGGACATTTCTGCTTCTTCATCTTCTGCCAGATGGAGTGTATCGACTTGGTGCGTCCTTTGATGTGGAACTTCAAGCCAGCCTCCTGGAGTCGTTCCTCGACAGGCTTGATAAAGCGCTCGATATAGGCGTCGCGACTTTTCTTCGTTTCGCTCAGTTTGTCTTTAATATGGTAGTAGGCATCGTGCTCCTGATACTTCAGCGACAGGTCTTCCAGCTCGCTCTTCAGCTTGTAGAGGCCCAGCTTATGGGCCAGCGGGGCATAGAGGTAGGCGGCTTCCTCGCTTACCTGCAGCTTCTGCTTCATCACCTCAGGAGCCACGTCGCGAATCTGACGCATCAGGTTCACACGGTCTGCAATCATTATCAGGATGACGCGCATGTCCTCGGCAAACGACAGCAACAGGTTTCGGAAGTTCTCCGATTCCACCACAGGGTTCTTCTTGTAAAGCTGCTGGATGCGCTGCAGGCCACGCAGTATGCGAGCCACCGACTCGCCATAGTCAGCCTGCACGTCGTCAATGGTCAGGTAGCCTTCCTCTACGCTGGGGCGCAACAATATGGCAATCACCGCATCACGCTTCAGGCCTATCTCCTCGACTACGAGCAGCGCCGTCTGAAAACTCATCAAGATGGGGTTATGGCCAAACACGTTCCTGTGCACCTGATGATTCTCTATGGCGTTCAACAAGTGGTGGCGCATGCGTTCTATGTCACCCTCTACAAGAGAGTCACTCACCAGGTCTCGCACTTGCTGATAAAGGGCAAGTGTATCTTCCTTCTCTGCCGATGTGAAAGCGAATTTGTCCATATCAAAGGGCAAAGGTACGAATTAGCTTCCGAAAAACAAAATTATTTAAGATATAAAAACGTTTACGGAAGTTTTAAAGATTATTTTGGCTGAATATTTTGCAGTTCGGAAAATTTGTGCTATCTTTGTGCTCGAAATTTCAAATTATCTATTAAACGTAATACTAAAACAAATGGCTAAAATTGTAACTTTAGGCGAGATTATGCTCCGCCTGTCGCCCAATGGCAACGACCGTTTCATCCAGAGTGAATCATTCCGCATCATCCCCGGTGGTGGTGAGGCAAACGTAGCCGTCAGCGTGGCTAACTATGGTCACGAGGCTTACTTCGTATCAAAGCTGCCCAAGCACGAGATTGGTCAGATTGCCGTTAATGCACTGCGTCGCTATGGTGTGAACACCCAGTTCATTGCCCGTGGTGGTGACCGCGTAGGCCTGTACTACGCAGAGACAGGTGCTTCTATGCGTCCTTCAAAGGTGATCTACGACCGCGCTCACTCTTCTATCGCCGAGGCTGATCCTCAGGATTTCGACTTCGACGCTATCATGGAAGGCGCTGCCTGGTTCCACTGGTCTGGCATCACTCCCGCTATCTCTGACAAGGCTGCCGAGCTGACCAAGCTGGCTTGTGAGGCTGCTAAGCGTCACGGTGTAACCGTTTCTGTCGACCTGAACTTCCGCAAGAAGCTGTGGACCTCTGAGAAGGCCATCTCTATCATGCGTCCTCTGATGCAGTATGTTGACGTATGTATCGGTAATGAGGAAGATGCAGAGCTCTGCCTCGGCTTCAAGCCCGATGCTGACGTTGAGGGTGGTAAGACCGATGCTGCCGGCTACGAGGGAATCTTCAAGCAGATGAAGGCTGAGTTCGGCTTCAAGTATGTGGTTTCTACCCTGCGTGAGAGCTACAGCGCTACCTTCAACGGCTGGAAGGCCCTGATTTATGACGGTAAGGAGTTCTATCAGTCAAAGCGCTACGAGATCAATCCTATCATTGACCGCGTAGGTGGTGGTGACTCTTTCTCTGGCGGTCTGATTCATGGTCTGCTGACCAAGCCGACACAGGGCGAGGCCCTCGAGTTCGCTGTTGCTGCTTCTGCTCTGAAGCACACTATCAATGGTGACTTCAACCTGGTAGGTGTAGACGAGGTAGAGTCTCTTGCCGGTGGTAACGCAAGCGGCCGCGTACAGAGATAATCGAACAATAAACATTAATAATTATGAAACAGTTTGAATATAAAGTAGTAACCCGCCTAGTCGGTGTCGAGAAGAAATTAAACCAGTTAGGTTTTGAAGGTTGGGAGTTAGTTTCAGCTGAATGTGGTACCTTTATTTTCAAACGTGAATATAAAGAATAATTATGGCAAAGTTTGATAAGTTTCAGGTGATGGCAAAGATTGCCGAGGCACCTATGGTTCCTGTGTTCTACAACAAGGACGTGGAAGTTTGTAAGAACGTTATTAAGGCTTGCTACGAGGGTGGTGTTCGTGCTTTCGAGTTCACCAATCGCGGCGACTTCGCTCACGAGGTGTTCGGCGAGCTGTCAAAGTGGGTTAACAAGGAGTGCCCTGAGCTGGCTCTGGGTATCGGTAGTGTTGTTGATGCTCCTACTGCATCGCTGTACATTCAGCTGGGTGCCAACTTCGTTGTTGGTCCGCTGTTTAACCCCGACATCGCTATTGTTTGTAACCGTCGTTGCGTGACCTACTGCCCAGGCTGCCTCACACCTTCTGAGATTGGTAAGGCACAGGAGGTTGGCTGCGACTTCACCAAGGTATTCCCTGGCGACGTAGTAGGTCCGAACCTCATCAAGGGTCTGATGGCTCCCATGCCTTGGTCGAAGATCATGGTAACTGGTGGCGTAGCTCCCGAGGAGGAGAACCTCACCAAGTGGTTCAAGGCTGGTGTATTCTGCGTGGGTATGGGCTCGAAGCTCTTCCCCAGCGACAAAGTAAAGGCTGGCGACTGGCAGTATGTTACCGACAAGTGCAAGGAGGCACTCGGTTACTGTGCTAAGGCTCGCGCTTAAGTCCAATACTATTAAAGGCTCAGCATGGCTAATGTCCGTGCTGGGTCTTTTCCTTTTACAGGCTTGTTCACCGTCCGATCAGGCAGCGGTAGACAAGCTTAATTCAAGTTCTTATGCCTATCACTATCGCGACATAGACTCTACTGAAGTCTTTGCCCGAAAAGCCTTGGCGCTATCTGAGTCCTATACGGACGGTCGTGCTGAGGCACTCAACAACTTGGCTTTCGTCAGCATCATCCGCATGAACTACGCTGAGGCTGAACGCCGACTGACGGAGGCATCGTCGCTGACAGACAACCAGATAGAACTCCTCGTCTGCTACGTACAGCAGATGCGCCTCTGTCAGCGTCGTTCTCGCAACAAGGAGTTCTATGACTACCGCGAACGGGCCATCACCTGCATGAAGCGCATCGACGAGGAGCGTGAGACACTCTCCGGGCGTCAGCTGCGCCGTCTGCTCTATGCTGAGACGGAGTTTGCCATCGTCAACTCCACCTATTATTATTACGTAGGCCTGGAGCAGCAGTCCGTCGAGGCCCTCTTCGATATTAACGTTGACGAGATACATCGCGATACGGCCCAATACCTGAACTACCTCTACAACATTGGTGCAGGAGGCATCATCACCAAAGGAACGCCAGAGGAAATCCACCATCAGGAGGTCGACCACCTGGAGCGCTGCCTCACCATAGCCTCACGTTTCCGCTTTCCGTACTTTGAGGCCCAGGCCAAGGAAGCGCTTGCCGAGCACGAGAACGACATCCAGCTGGCTGAAGAGGCTCTGGAGCTCTTTACCGCCTATGGCGACATCTACCAGATAGCCGGTGCCCATCGTACGCTAGCCTCATGCTATCTTGTGCTGGATGCCTATCCAGAGGCCCTCGGCCACCTTGAGGCAGCCCTTTCCGATACCCTTATCCATCAGGCCCCAGACCTCGTGGCCAGCATCCGCGAGCAGCTTAGCGTGGCCTATTCTGCCATCAACGACAAACCCAATAGCGACTACAATCGCAATATCTATATCGACCTTCAGGAGCAGACCCGTCAGGACCGGGAGCTTGAGGCCCGTGCTGCCAATCTGGACGTTGCCGTCCAACAGCTTAACTGGATGATTCTGGCCGTCTTGGGTACCATCGTGCTGCTGGTGTTCCTGCTGTGGCTCTTCAACCGCCAGAACAGGAAACGGCAGGAGAACCACCAGCTTGACGACCTGCTGGAAGAGAAGAACGAGGAAGTGCTTGAGGCCCGCCTGCGTGTCGCCAAGAACGAACGCCTCCATCTGGAGCAGCGTGCCAAGATATCGCTGGCTATGAGCATTCTGCCCCTCATAGACCGCATCCTGCATGAAGTGAAGAAAATCTCTGAGCAGACGACACCCTCAGAGCAATCAGAGCGTCTGGACTATATCCGCGAGCTGACCGACAACATCAACGAGCAGAACAGCCTGCTCACACAGTGGATACAGTTGCGTCAGGGTGAGCTCAACCTGCACATCGAGAGCTTTCCGCTTCAGCAGCTGTTCGACATCGTGTCGCGCAGTCAGCGCAGCTTTGCCATGAAGGGACTAACGCTCGAGGTAGAGCCTACAGACTTAGTCGTCAAGGCCGACCGGGTGCTGACACTTTTCATGCTGAATACGTTGGCCGACAATGCCCGCAAGTTCACTCCCGAGAACGGACGCGTCAGCATAGCCGCCAAGGAACAGGCCGACAGCATCGAGATTTCCGTCAGCGATACCGGTTGCGGCATGAACGAGCAGCAGCTCGCTAACGTTTTCAACCATAAGGTACAACAGGGTCACGGCTTTGGACTCATGAACTGCAAGGGCATCATCGAGAAATATCGTAAGATAAGCCAGATATTCAGCGTCTGTCAGCTGGTGGCAGAGAGCGAGGAGGGTAGGGGATCGCGCTTCTCCTTCCGTCTGCCAAAAGGCATCGTAAGGCTGTTGGCTATTGGCTATTGGCTATTGGCTAGTCAGCCGATGACGGCCAAGAGCCAACAGCAGACAACGAAAGCACCCTTTGCCATTACCCAGGCTCATATCTATGCCGACTCGGCCTACTTCTCCAACATCAACGGTACCTACGAGCGCACGCTGCAGTTTGCCGACTCTTGCCGCAAGTACCTCAATGAGCAGTATCTGTCGCAGCATCCCCAGGGACGGCGGCTCATGCTCCGCATGGACGACACCTCCGTCACTCCTGCTGAGATAGAGTGGCTGCACGACGGTGTTGACGTCAACTACCAGGTCGTCCTCGACATCCGCAACGAGAGTGCCGTTGCAGCCTTGGCGCTGCACCAGTGGTCGCTCTATACCTATAATAATAAGGTGTATACCCAGCTCTTCAAGGAGATGAGTGCCGACAGCACGCTGGCCGACTACTGTCGTACCATGCAGGATTCACAGGGCAACAAGCGCATTGCCGTCATCCTGCTGCTGGTGCTGCTGGTCATGATAGTGCCTGCCTACTACATGCTTTACTATCGTCACCGGCTCTATGAGCGCTACCACCGTGAGCGCATGAAGCTCTCCAGCATTGAGATGGCAGAGGACGAGCTGCGCCGTGCCGAGCTTGAGGACTCCAACCTGCATGTGGCCAATGCCGTGTTAGACAACTGCCTGTCAACGCTGAAGCACGAGACCATGTATTACCCCTCGCGCATCCGTCTGCTGGTCGACGCTGGCGACACCGAGTCGCTGGCAGAGGTCACAGCCTACTATCGCGACCTCTACGGCATCCTCATCAAACAGGCCACCGACCAGGTGGAGCGGGTCCATCTGCACATCCGTACCGTCGAGCTCTACGGACAGAAGGTGCTGGGCGACGAGAACCTGCTGCACTACCTGTTCGAACTGCTCAAGGGCAATGTCACCGCCCAGCCCAAGGACGACAAGTATGTGTTCTACGACATCGCGCTGGCTGCCGCTCCCTCGCCACTCACCTCGCTGCTCTGCCGTCAGATTGTGCGAGACCACGGTGAGGCCACCCATCGCCGCGGCTGTGGCATCAGCGTCAACGGCAATACCGCGCAGGTCATCCTCGCTGCGGCATCAAATAAGTGAAACCGAAATAGCAACATAGAAGAATATGGACAAGTTTAAACTGATTATCGTAGAGGACGTGCCCCTCGAGCTGAAAGGCACGGAAGGCATTGTGCGCAACGAGATTCCCGAAGCGGAAGTCATAGGCACAGCCCCCGACGAGCCCTCCTATTGGCGACTCATCAAACAGCAGCAGCCCGACCTCGTACTGCTCGACCTCGGACTGGGTGGCTCTACCACCGTGGGTGTGGAGCTGTGCCGTCAGACCAAGGAGATGTATCCGCAGGTCAAGATACTCATCTTCACGGGTGAGATACTTAACGAGAAGCTATGGGTCGACGTGCTCGACGCTGGTGCCGACGGCATCATCCTGAAGAGTGGCGAGCTGCTGACCCGCCGCGACGTTATGGCAGTTATGGAAGGCAAGCAGCTGGTGTTCAACGAGCCCATCCTGAAGAAGATTGTTGAGCGTTTCAAGCAGGCCGTCTCCTCACAGCTGGCACGCCAGGAGGCCCTCATCGACTACGAGATTGACGAGTACGACGAGCGTTTCCTGCGCCACCTGGCCCTGGGCTATACCAAGGAGCAGATTACCGGCCTGCGCGGCATGCCCTTTGGTGTGAAGAGCCTGGAGAAGCGCCAGAACGAGCTGGCCAAGAAGCTCTTCCCCGGTGGCGAGAGCGTCAATGCCACCCGTCTCGTGGTACGAGCCCTCGAACTGCGCGTTCTCGATGTCGATAGCCTTATGCCCGACCCTGAGTGATGCGACGCATACTACCATATATGGCCCTTGCGTTGGCTGTGGCCCAGCTGTTGCTCATGCTCGGCTCGTGGCTCTATAGCGCAGCCTTCCCCTCCAGTGGTGTCCACTCGCTGCTCTCAGGCGAGGGCCTCCGCTGGTTCCTGGGACGCTATGCCGCCATGCTGGCGTCGCCCCTGCTGGTATGGATACTGCTGCTCTCTATGGCCGTTGGAACCCTGCGCAGTAGCAGACTGCTGCGCCTGACAGGCTCCGGCCGACGGCGCCCCGGCTATCGCGAGGTACGAGCCCTCTGGCTCTCGCTGGCCTTCCTCGTGGTCTATGTCGGCGCTGTGCTGCTGCTCACCGTCACCCCTCATGCCGTACTGCTCTCAGCGGTAGGAACCCTCTGGCCCTCGCCATTCTCAGCCAGCCTCGTACCCGTCATCGCCTTCGGCCTCATGGTCTTCGCCAGCCTCTATGGCGTCATTGCAGGCACCTTCCCAACGCTGGCCAGCGTCTATGAATCATTATTACAAGGTATTCGCCTGGCAGCACCCCTCCTGCTGTTCTACGTTTTGTTAACACAATTCTATTACTCCGTTCTGTTTGTCCTTCCTTAAACCCCCATTTTTAGGTATTGTGGCTTTGCTCATTTCTCCTTACCTTTGCATCGTCAAAACATTTTAACCACATAAACAGACAAAATAAGAAATGAGTAAGACTATTGTAATCTACGGTTCTTCAACCGGAACCTGCGAGACCATCGCAGAGAAAATTGCACAGAAGCTGGGCTGCGAGGCCCTCAACGTACAGGAGCTGACAGCCGACGTCGTCGCTGCCAACCAGAACCTCATCCTCGGTACCTCTACCTGGGGCGCAGGCGAGTTGCAGGACGACTGGTACGACGGACTCAGCGTGCTGAAGGGAGCCGACCTCTCCGGCAAGACCATTGCCCTCTTCGGCTGTGGCGACTGCTCAACCTACAGCGACACCTTCGTCGGTGGCATTGGCGAGCTCTACGACGGCATCAAGCAGAGTGGTGCGCAGTTCATCGGTGCTGTACCCACCGACGGCTACACCTTCGACGACTCCTCAGCCGTTGTCGATGGCAAGTTCATCGGACTGCCCCTCGACGACATCAACGAGGACGACAAGACCGATGCCCGCATCGATGCCTGGGTAGCACAGATCTCACCCAACTTGTAAACCGATAGTACCGGGCTAAGCCCTAAAAAATTTTAGTAACAAATCATTAAAGAAAAGCAAATGGACGGAATGCGTGCCACACTTCGATCTTCAGGTCGGAGAATGCCGATAGACATGAAAGTGCTGATGAATCACATCTACGAATACAAGAAAGGTGTTCGCCAGATGGTGTTGTTCACCATGAACAAGCGTTACGAGCAGTATGCCACCGAGCGCCTGCAACATCAGAACATCCCCTACATTCTTCAGCCCGCAGGCAAGAACACCCTCAACCTCTACTTTGGTCGTCGCGAGTGTCTCGAAGCCATCCGTCTCATCGTCAACCGTCCGCTCAACGAGCTCACCCCCGAGGAAGACTTCATCCTGGGTGCCATGCTTGGCTACGACCTCTGCGCACAGTGCCAGCGCTACTGTGAACGCAAGTGCCGCCATTGCCAGCAGGTGCAGTGAGCCCCCTTCTTCTTCATGATATATATATCGAAAAAATCATAAATCATAAAGTATTTGTTTAGTTTAGTAAAAAAGAGGGACTTGCCGTGAGGTAAGTCCCTTACTGTCATCCTGATCCCCGTCTAAGGGGGTTAGAAGGGGCCGTAGCCCATACACGAGGTCGTTCCCAGTGCCGTGATAGCAGCCGTCAGTATGCTGACAATAAACTGCAGAATCGTTTTCCAAGTCTCTTTTTTCATAATGGTCAAAGGTCTAAGGTCAAAGGTCTAAGTTTGAGCTGACCGCCCCCTGTTCCCCTCTCTAAACAGAGAGGGGTTAGGGGAGAGTCTTACGCATTCTCCGCGATCCAGTCCAGCAGAGGGGTGACCTTCTTACCGTACTTCTTCTTCGTGGGGTCCTGCTCCTCGGGAGTCAGGTCGAACTTCTCCTCCACGCCGTAGGTGGTCAGCGAGCACTGGTCCTTGAAGGAGCGCGAGGTGATGTCGTCCTCAGAGACGCCCTCGGGGCGGAAGCGG
>JAFPEE010000126.1 GCA_017389705.1 Prevotella sp. | reverse complement strand
GCACGATAGTTCCAGCGGTCGTAGTCGAGCTTGCCCAGGTTACCGTCCTGCTTAAAGTAGCTGATGCCACCGAAGTAGTTGACTTTTTCCGTAGCACCGCTGACATTTACAGCATGACGCATGGTGAAACTTGTCTCCCAATACTTGTCCAACAGGTCGTAGTTCAGATTCTTCATAGCCTCCAATTCATCAGCCTGGAAAAGGGCGGTGGTCCTGTTCAGGCTGGTATTGGTGGGGTCAGCTGCCGTAACGGCATTGTACAGACGACCATAGTCATAAGCGCTCAGCATCTTAGGACGAGACACCTCGTTGGTAAAACCGAAGTTACCGCTATAGCTGATGCTGGGAGCACCCTGCTTACCTTTCTTGGTGGTTACCAAGATAACACCGTTGGCAGCACGGGCACCATATACTGCTGCCGAAGCATCCTTCAGCACAGAAATGCTCTCTACCTCAGAGGGGTCGAGGTTGTTGAAGGCCTCAGCACCCAGGTTCTGGTAGGTGTTGCCTACCTTCACATCGTTAGGATAGATATAGCCATCGATAACGAACAGAGGCTGCTGAGCGGTAGAACCCACATCACCCAGTGAACTTACGTCACGGATAGAGATACGGGCTGGCTCACCAGGACGGGAGTCACCACCGCTGACAGACATACCGTTTACCAATCCGCTCAATGAACTGGCGAGGTTACCGTTAGCAAGGTCTTGTACGTCATCCATATCAACCGTTCCTACAGAACCGGTCAAGTGGGCTTTCTTCTGCGTACCATAACCAACGACCACCACTTCTTCGAGCGTCTGCTTGTCTTCCTGCAGCGATACAGTACCACCGGCCTTGACGGTCAGGGGCATGTAGCCGATATAGGAAATCGTGACCTTTGAGCCGGCTGGAGCAGAGATCTTATAATTACCATCCATATCGGTGACGGTAGCGTTCTTCGTTCCAGCTACAGTTACCGTTGCACCAATCACGGGTTCGCCAAGCTCGTCAAGCACCGTACCCGTAATGGTCTGGTTCTGAGCCAGAGCCGATGCCGAGCACATCAGCATCAGACTGAGGCATAAGGTTTTCATATACTTTTTCATAGTCATTTCCTTTTTTAGTTACCTTAATTATATTAGGGAAGCCAACGGGGGTCACCAGTCTTACGAGCCACCTGTGTAGCACCACTGATATGGAAGTCGCCAATAGCAGGGTTGGCAAACTGTGGGTCTTCCTCGATAATGGTACCCGAGGTGTCATAGTTTCCTGGATCCTGGAAGGTGCCGTCGTTCTTCATGTAAGTGTTGTTGTTGAAGCGGGCACCGGGCTGGTTAGTACGTCCGTGCAAGAAACGACGTGCCACACCACTAGGAGAGCAGTCGTAGAAGATGCAGTCGGTCATAATCCAATAAGAATAGGTTTTTGACTGCATACCATTGTAGTTGCCCCACTGACCGTTGTTCCACGTGACGTGATAGAACGTCGAGTTGGTGTAGTTGACCGAGTTGGTGGCAGCGCTTTGCTTTGGCGTGTTGTCAACATACAGGTCGGGAGCCTTGGCCATACCTGCCTGATAGAAGTACTTGTAGTCGTAAGCCCAGTCGGGGTCTTCGTAGAAGGTGCAGGCATTGACGGTGAGGTTGTTGATTTGGCCAGCCTTATTGGTCCAGAACACACCGCCGCCGATGCTTGCCTCAGGTGCCAGACGCACCACGCAGTTGTCGACCAACACATTGTCGGCCCAAGTCTTCACCTGATTGTCCCAGAAGAAGTAACCCTTGACGTTGTCGAAGTTACAGCTGGTGATGGCGATGGGGTCGGCAATATAGGCACCCGACCACTTGTAAACAGTTGGGTCGATGGTGTTGGCAGCAGCCACCGTTGTCGTCTTACTGAAGGCAAAGACTCCTGTACTGTTGGTCATGCCACTGCAATCGAAGTCGATGTACTTGATGTTCATCTGTGCTGTTGTGGTAATGCCTGACGTTGCCGAAGAGTAAGTAATCTTTGCGTGGTCGTTCTTGCTGTTGGAGCGCAGGCAGACGCGCTTGGCATCGAAGTCGAGCACATCGCTGATGATGTAGTCGCTGCCTCCTTCGAGGTCGTAGTTCAGCATCTCGTCAACAGCCGTCTCGGGAATCGGGTTGGCAGCAAACCACTCGTTCAGGTTACTTCCGGCAGGGATGGTCATGTAAGTCGGTGTGAACGTAGAGAACTCCTTGACAGTCATGTCGATAGCCTCGGTGTTGTTCTTCTTGGCATTACCCAAAGGCAGGACGCTCAACATGTAGTTGATGTCTTCCTCGCGCTTGGCCGTGACGGAGCATCCGTCTACGATACTGTCGTTGATGAGCGGCTCGTCGATGTTGCTGACGTCAACCAGGTTGACGCGATAACCGCCAGCTCCCATGACCACTGGCCACGAGATGGTCTGCGTCTTGCCGTCGGCACTGGCAGTAATCGTAATATCGTCAGCAGAAATAGTTTCCACCTGCGCATTGCTTACGCCATTGTCGAACGATTCGTCGTCGAAACCATCCTTGGCGCACGACGCAAGCAGCAAGGCACTTGCTCCCGTGAGGGCAAGCACGCACATCTTACTGTACGTAAAGAAATGATTCTTTTTCATAAAATCCTTCATTTAGTTTAACTTATTAATAATTATTATCTCTATCTGTTTGAATTGCATCGCCACACTCTGGCTAGTAGTCAGAGAATATCTCTTTCAGGTAAGCCACATTTGTCGAGAAGTTGCCCTTGACATTACGGACATCCTGCGCATTGCGGCTGCGTTCCACAACCAGCCAGCCTTTCCACTTCACCTTGTCAAGCGTCTTCTTGACCTTATGCAGGTCGATACGGGGGTCCTTGTCCAGCGTGACGCTGTCTGTCAGCGAGGCGTGAATCTGGGCTATGTTGTCAGCCCCCAACTTCTTCAGGTCCTTGCAGACATTAATCCCTTGGTCGACAGCATCCTGCAGGTTGTAATAGATCTTAACGCCAGAGCTGTTGACCTCCTTTAATAAAGAAAGGTTCGCGCATGCGCTAAGCTGGGTACGGATGGCAATGGTCTTTCCCTTTTGCAGAGCCATCTCCCCTACTTCATGCAGTCTGCGTACCATCTCCTGACGAGCCTCGCCAGGTTGTTTCCATTCTTCACCACTTCCACCCAGAGGCAGAAAAGCAATGCTGGCACCCATCACATCCATGGTCTGCAGACAGTCTTGCACCAAGTCTTTGTAATTCTCACGCCCCAAGAAACTCTGAGCAAAGAATCCCGACATAGCAATCGAGGGCACCGCTATGCCCAGTGAGTCGGCAGTATGGCGGAACAGCTGCTGGAAGTGGGGCTCACGCAGCTTGTTATCGAACAGGATGCGCTTTCCCAGCGGCCCCATGTCGACCTCTATACCATCGGCCTTGATATCCTTGGCAAGCTGAAACTCCCCTATCTTCTGGCGCTTCAGCATCATCCAGTCACAGGCAGCCACACGATATTGCTGCTGGGCAAACATGCCAAGCGGCAATGCGGAGAACACCGCGACAGCCCCGACAATCAGGCATTTTTTGAGTTTTGATTTGCTCATTAAGTAGTTGTAGACTATATAGTTTTACATCATTTAAGACGCTTTAGCATTCTGAATGTCATCATTAACATCCATAATTTTGTAACATGGACAAAAAGAAATCAGGCGGACACCGTCGTGATGTCCACCTGATTTCCTATTTAAAGAATTTGGCTGATTACTCTACTGTGCAATAAATATTGTCCTTACCCTTACGAGTGGGATACAACTTAATGGTAGCACCCACCACTGTGAGGTTGTCACCGTTGGCAACGAGATTGTCAGTAGTACCGCCGAGGTTGATGTCCCAACCAGCATTGATACGGAACTTCCAGCCTCCGTCTGTTACTCCGGCGCCTGTGGCCTCATAGCAGAAATCGGTAGCGTTCCAGGTCATCTCGAAGTCAGCAGCCCAGTCATTGAAGCCACCGATGATACCCATCTTGTCAACCTTTACGGCATTGATGCTCATCTTGCCCATATCGAGTGTGACAAAGTAAACACCCTCTCCCGCAGTAGCCTTGAAGTTGCCACCACCATCAGCGAAGTCGCCTGTAATACCACCGGTCATGTGGCCGGTATTAATCTCAGTACCCCAATCTCCTGCTACCTTCTGGAACTTGAACTCATTGCCCCATCCGTTCGGGTCAGCGCAATAGAGGAAACCTGTATAGATACCGCTCTCGTCAGTGAGAGCCAACTTCTGCTCGGCATTTGTCCAACCGTCGGTAGCTCCGATGAAGTAGATGTACGGATCGAAGTTAAGCGGCGTAATCTCATAGGTCATATCCAGAGCATTGATGGTGAAGCGATAGAACTTGGCAGAACCGTCTACATGGAACGAGTGGTCACCATCGAGGTTGTAGCGCCGGTCGAAGGTGCCCTTCAGGTCCTCGCTGGCACCTGTGGTGCCGAAAAGCTGCTTCCAGTCGCCCGCATCAATGGCATCGAGAGCCTCGGCATCGCCGAAGGCAAACCACATGTCACTGCCGCCAGTCAAAACGTAGCTGAAGATGGGATCCTCAAAGACGTCCTTATCGCTGTGCGAGAACTTCTGACTCTTGTCACTGCTCCAGCTGCCATTACCACCTACCAGATAGTAAGACTCGGCAATGTTGACAGCCTCTACTGTAAAGGTCTGCTCCATCATGTCGATGGTGACGCGAATCTTCTTGGCACCCTTGACACAGAATGAGTTGTCACCACCCATTTCAGAGCGACGGGCAATCTTACCTTCCTTAGCCTCGTTGTCGCCACCTACAATACCGTACAGCTGACTCCAGTCGCCAGCAGCAATGGCATCACAAGCCTGGTCGTCACCGATAGCAAACCACGTATCACCAGCTGCTGCGTCGAAGGTCACGGTGAATACAGGATCCACATAGACATCCTCTTCGCTGTGTTGGAACTTAATAGTACGTTCAATAGCAGAAGACTGCCAGTCGTTAGGACCACCCACGATATAATAAGCTGGTGCTATGGTCAGCTTATTCAGCGGAGTAAACGTAACCTTATTCTCTGCGAAATAATTCTCACCAGGCTTACCGATGATAGCTTCAGCATCACCACCAGTCACCGTGTAGAGAATAACATGCGAGTAGAGCGTTACAGTAGCTGGATTCTTGGTGATATACTCGAAATAATCTGCTTGCAGTTTTGAAGCATCAACAGCGATAAGACCATATTCATTGGAATCCAGGCCATCAGAGGGAATTATATCTGCATCTAATATCACCGAGGTACCAAAATCAGCTTCGCGTGCAACCTCCACCTCAGCTCTCAAAACTGTGTTAGCAGGCATGGCACCCTCTGTAACTGAAACAGTACCAAAAGGAATAGGACTGCTCGTTCCTTCTTCCTCGTTGATATAGTCAGCCAGGTTGATGGTCACAGGACTTCCAACAGTGCTGACGCTGACATCGCTTGCTGCAAGAGGACTCTCTGCGGTGTAGGACTGAGGTCCTACAGTCGCATCGAAGTTCTCAGTACATGCAACAAAACCCATGCTCAAAAGAGCGGTCATGAATATACCTAACTTTTTCATATTCATTATTGTTTTGCTTTTATACACTCATTAATTAATCGTAAAGTTGACGGTCTTCTTCTTCAGGTCAACCTTCATAGTGATGGTACCACCCTCAAAAGCACCGAAATTCCACGAGCCTTTGTAGAAGGTATTAACATCCCACATAATTGGGCCTTCGAAACTACCATCCTTGAAGCTGCTGTCTACACCGGCATCAGCCTCCTGCGGTCCCATAGAAGTGAGATCCCAACCCAGCAGCTCGCGATAGAAGCGGAACTGAAGCGGATCAATGGCAGGAATAGTGAAGGTACCATAATAAACATCACTGCCAATCTCGTCGTCCTTCTCATACAGACGCCAAGGAATATAAGTCTCCAGATTGCCAGCATTAGGAGTTGCCCAACCAGTGGGGTTACCAACCAGATAGATGTAGGCAGGACTCTTCACAGCGTTAAAGGCAGCCATGTGCTTAAAGGTTACATAATTGTCAGATATAATGCCTGAGTTGGCGATTTCTTCACCATTGGCATTCATCAGACATGAGTAAACGCGCAAGGCTACCTCGCGGAAACCCTTGTCAACATAACTGTCGGCATCCTTAAAGCCATCGAGGTCGCAGATAGATTCTGCTATCTCGTCGCCACTGATGTTGGCATTGCAGACAGTGTAAGTAGTCTTCAGATACTTAGGAGCGCCATCCTTGGTATTCCAAGTCACGTTGCCGCCTTCCACCAGACCTACCTGAATCTGATAAGTGGCAAGAGCGTTAAATCCGTAGTTAGGCTGTGACCAAGTCAGATTGACCATATTGTCAGCCGACAACTGGATGTATTGGTCAGCAAGCGGAGAAGCGTTAATGATAAACTCCGTAGGCTGGGTAACTGTCGGGTTACTGCCATTGTCATCGCTGCACGATGTGAGCATCGGCAGAGCGGCTACCATGGCCAGCAACAAACTATTGAATATCTTTTTCATAATTACTAATTTGTTCGTTGAATAATTATCTTACCCATTACTATTAATATCCAGGATTCTGAACCAAGTTGGGGTTATTGGTCAGATCGTTGTTAGGAATAGCATAGATGAAACGATACTTAGGAAGGCTATACGAACCGAAGCGTATCTGATCGATGCGAGCGCGGCCCTCAAACCAGAACTCACGAATCCACTCCTCCTGAATCTGATCCAGACTATACGAATTATAAGTTACGGCGTTTGCGCGGTTACGGAGAGCGTCAATCTTCTCCTTGGCTGCACTCGTGGCGCCGTTCAGGCGTGTCTCTGCCTCAGCGAAGGTGAGGTAGGCCTCTGCAATACGCATCAATGGCAGGTCAGTGTCTACCTTTGCCAATGAACTGGCAGGCTTGCCGTCAGAGCGAACGTTGCGGAACTTCACACAACCATAACCCTGTGTCTCCTGAGAGCGGTCGGTAATGTCGCGTGAATAGCCTGTAGTGAAGAACAATGCACGGTCATCACCTGCAGAAGTGGTGATATCTTTGAGGGAAATCGTCTCTGATGGTGCAGAAACACCCTTGCCGAAGAAGGCGTCAACCAACTGGCCTGTCACTGCCATACACTTACCCCAAGAGACGTCTGTTCCTGAAGGAACTACTATATCCATGTCGCTGGCATCGCGCTTTGCATAGGTAGAGAGTACCAAGAAGTGCATAGAACCGTGACTCTGGGTCTTGATACCATCGTTCAGGACGGGGAAAATGTTCTCAAACTGTGCACCATTGGTGTCGTTATCAGCCAGGAACAGCATCTGGTAGGGAGAATAGACATTGGTTCCTGTAGTATTCAGGTGATAGTAGCCATTGTTGATAACCTTCTCTGCATATTCCTTTGCCTTTGCCCACTGAGGAGTACCTGTATAGATTCCGGCATTAAGATAGAGACGAGAGAACAGCATCCACGCAGCAACCTTGTCTACGCGACCATATTGGTTAGCACCTGGTGCGGCAAGATCGTTTTCGATGGCCAGCAGTTCCTGCTCAATATAGCTAAAATACTGGTCACGAGTATAACGTACTCCTGGCTCCTGGCTAACATGCTCAATGAAGGCAGCGTTACCATAGAAGTCCATCACATAGTAATAAAGCAAGGAACGTATGAAGCGTACCTCTGCTCGCTTCTGCTTGATATCCTCAGTACCATCATCGGCAACCTGGTCGAGATAGTAGTTACACAATGTGATAGAGAAGAACAGACGATAGTATAGACCTACGGAGCTGGCATTGTCAGCACCCCATGTCTTATTGAGCAACTCGGGAAGACCTGTGTCGTCCCACTGCCAGCTGGCCTCACCAGTTGGGAACTCGTTCATCTCCCAGCTCTTACGATAGAGGTCAGAACGTCCTTCATCGATATCAGCAATATCCTTGTCACCGTCAGGTCCGACCTGTCCAGTCAGTACGAAGCTGGAATAAATCTTGTTGAGTAGTGCGTTAGCATCCAGCTCACTGGTCTGCTGCGGGTTGATATTTTCAACATGCAGGTCTTTGACGCAGGAACTCATAAATCCCATTGACAGCAGGAATGCTGCGACAGGAATAAATGATTTGAATCTATTTAGTCTCATAATTATCTTCTATGTTAGTTGATTAGAAATTCAGGCTCACTCCGAGGATACCAACGAACGGACGCGGATACATGTTACCATCGTAACCACCGTCGATTTCAGGATCAAGACCCTTGTATTTCGTAATGGTAAATACATTCTGAGCTGTTGCGTAGACACGTCCGCTGGCCTTCAAGCCAAACAGGTTGTCAAATGAGTAGCCAATCGTAATGTTGTCACACTTCAGGAACGATGCGTTCTGAATGTAGTAATCACTCAGGGCACCCTGGAGGTTGGCAGTATGCCAGTTCTTGGCACGTACAATATCCAATACGTTACGCCAAGCATTTCCCTGATAGATCTTTGACAAAGAGAGGTCAGAGTTACCAGCCTCAACGCCATTATACACATAGTTATTGAAACTTGCGCGGAGTGAGAAGCCAAAATCCCACTTCTTGTACATCAGCTTCGATGTGAAGCCCATCGTTACGTCAGGAGTGCTCTTCTTGTAGTAGTAGCGATCATCCTGATTGATGATACCGTCAGCATTGCGGTCAACGTACTGTCCATCAATAGGCTGTCCGTTGGCATCATACACCTGCTGATAGGTATAGAAAGCCTCAACGGCATTTCCTACGTGCCATGACTTGATACCGTCGGAACCAGAGTCACCCAGAGCCAGGCCACCGTGCAGGATCTTGTAGTCCTCACCAGTGCTGGCAACCAGCTCGTCAATCTCGTTCTTATTCCAGGTAAAGTTATAGCCAATCTGCCAGCTCCAATCCTTGGTCTGGATGGCGCGCCAGTTAGCAGCAGCCTCGAAACCGGTGTTGTGCAGCGAACCGATGTTGCTGGTCAGCTTATTGGAGAAGTTTGTACCTACAGGAATAACCACCGTATTGATCAGGTCCTTGGTCTTACGGTGATAGAAATCCAAGTTCACTGTCAGACGGTCGTTCAGGATACCGAAGTCGACACCGACATTCCAGGTAGTGGTCTTCTCCCATGTCAATGCATTGTTATAGGCATCGGGACGATACGTTGTTCCTTCTGCATTGAACAAGGGGTAGTAAGCACCCTGCTTGTTAGGAGTGTAGGTAGGAATATAGGTATAGTCACCAATACCTTCCTGCTGACCTGTGATACCCCAACCGGCACGCAGTTTCAGGTCTGAGAGCCATTTAGCATCCTTCAGGAATGGCTCGTTGCTGATTTTCCATGCCAGCGCTACTGATGGGAAGACACCCCACTGCTCGTTCTTTCCGCCGTTGCTGGTAATCCAGTTGAAACGTGAAGAACCGTCAGCACGCAAGGTGGCGGTAATCAGATAACGGTCGAGGTATGAATAGTTCAGACGCCCGAAAAATGATACCAGGTAGTTCTCGGTCTTGTATTCCGTTGTTCCTTCAGAAGGCATATACTGTGTGCCTGCCAGCGGGTTGCCGTTGGCATCGACCTTCAAAGAGGTTAAAGGATAAGTACCCGTGTAGAAATAGTCGGTCTTCTTGTGGAAGTGCTGCCACTCATAACCAGCCATGATGTCAAAATGATGCTCCTCAGTAAAGTCCTTCATGTACTGTGCATACATATTGAGCGACAGGTTGTAAGTATCCTGCTTGTTCCATCCTGTATTACCATAATAATAGGTGCCTGAACCATAGGTGTAAGGCGACTGACACTTGTTGCTCTTACCTGAGGCGATGTCCATACCGGCATTCAGATGCAGGTGCAGGTCCTCAAAGCCATGTATCTTATAGTCGAGTTCCAGATTACCTATCAGCGCCTTAGACTTACCCTTGTCAGAGTAGTTGTTCAAGGCTGCCACTGGGTTGCCGGTAGCATAGGTGTTGATGTTGGTAAACCAAGCGGTATCTTCCCAGTCTGCGGTACTTCCCCATTGCCAGTAACCACCAAAGCCGTTATTGTCGCTGTTGTCGTATACGGGTTTGGTGGGATCCATGAAGATGGCGTTGCCAATGGCTGAACCACTATTGGCGTAGGTCGTCTTCGAGTACATACCCTTGGCATTGAAGTTGACGGTCAAGTGGTCTTCCAGGAATGTTGGCGACACATTGACGCTGGCCGTGTAGCGCTGGTAGTTGCTGGTCTTGACAACACCGTTTTGGTTGGTGTAGCCCAGGCTGACGCGGTACGGCATGTTCTTCAGACCGCCAGAAAGCGTGATGTTGTGGTCGGTGCTGACAGCTGTACGATAGATCTCGTCCTGCCAGTCGGTGTTGGCAAACAAATGGTTGCCGGAAGCATCATAGTAACCCAGATTGGCATAATAGTCACTTGCAAGGTATTCCTCTTCAGAAAGACCTTTGTCACTCATGACATAGTCCTTGACGAAAGCCTGATATTCAGACGAATTCATCACCTTCATCTTGTTGCGGACAGTGCTGATCGATACGTTACCGTTGTACGAAATGCTGGGCTTAGCACCCTTGCGGCCCTTCTTGGTGGTGATGATGATCACACCGTTAGAAGCGCGGCTACCATAAATAGCAGTAGCTGAAGCATCCTTCAGCACAGTAAACGACTCAATATCGTTCGGGTTTACCAGTGAGAGGGGGTTCGAGGCACCCTGCATACCATAGTTGTCCATTGCCAGACCGTCGATTACTATCAGCGGGTCGTTAGAGGCATTCAGCGACGAACCACCACGAATACGGATGGTAGCACCGCCACCAGGCTCACCACCACTGTTGGTGATGTTGACACCAGCGACCTTACCCTGAAGAGCATCCTGGGCACTGGTAATCAGACCATGGTTCATTTCGTCAGGCTTGATGGCTGTTACCGAACCGGTCAGGTCGTTCTTCTTGGCGCGACCATAACCGATGACCACCACGTTTTCAAGCATAGCGGCGTCTTCCTGAAGAGTAACCTCCAGCGAAGGAGCAGCCTTCACAGTTGTTGTCTGATAGCCTACATACGAGATAGAGATGTCGGCTCCCTGATTAGCTTTCAGGACGAAGTTACCATCGAAGTCAGTTACCGTAGCGGTTTGTGTTCCAACTACACGCACTGTGGCACCGATGACGGGTTCACCCTGAGCATCCTTAACATGGCCTTTCACGTCAATCTGCGCAAAGGCTCCTACCGATAGGAAAAGCCCCAAAAGAAGGACCAGCATCCTAAACGGAATCTTAATGTTTACCTGCTTCATCATACATTTTTTAAAGTTAGTATATAATTCAGTTCTCGAATATTCGGTACATTGATTTAAATCAATTTCGGTGCAAAGATAGGTATTCTTTTCATTCGTTAATACTTTTTTTGACACAAAAGCGTTATTGAAGTTATGCAAACGTTTGCACGATTGGATGCGGTAAAATAAAACCGGTTGGGGAACAATGAATGAAACTTTTCGATAACTTTGCACCCAGAAGGGTGCGAGAATGCAACTTTAAAACGCTGAAAACCTGATGAAAGAGAAGACTCCATTGACGATGAAGGATATAGCCCGCGAGTTTGGTATCTCGGTGGCTACCGTATCCCGTGCGCTGAAGGATTCGCCCCGTATTTCAGCAGAGCGTCGCGCTGCTATCCAGCAGTATGCCCGCGAGCATAACTTCACCCCCAACATGATAGCTGAGTCGCTGCGTTTCTCACGCGTCCAGCCTATGAAGGTCATCGGGGTCATCATCCCTGAGTTCACCCATTTCTATTTCTCATCCGTTTTGGCAGGCATTGAGGAAGAAGCCTCTTCCCGCGGCTACCGCATCATGGTGGCACAAAGCAATGAGCGCTATGAACGCGAGATGCGTATCTGCCAGTCGTTCTATGAGAACAAGGTTTGCGGCATCATCGTGTCGCAGGCCAAGGACACGCTGAAGTACGACCATTTCCAGCGATTGATAGACGACGGAGTACCCCTTGTCTTCTACGATAGGATATGTACGGGTGTGAATGCCAGCCGTGTGGTAGTCGACGACTACATGGGTGCCTTCAATGCTGTGAGCCACCTTATCGAGACGGGCTGCAAGCGCATTGCCTTCTATGGCTCTGCCTTTACCTTGGAGATTTCCAAGAATCGCTTCAATGGCTACAAGGACGCCCTGCTGAAGCATGGCCTGTCCTATGATGAGTCGTTGACCCGCATCTGCGACAATCGTGATGACGCAGAGGTCATTACACCCGAGCTGCTGCAAGGCGACAACGTCCCTGATGCTTTCTTTGCTGTCAACGACGACACCGCCATCGGCATCCTTTATACTGCCAAGCGCATGGGTTTCAAAGTGCCGCAGGACATCTCCATCTGCGGCTTCACCAACGGACAGCGCGCCGTAGCCTGCGACCCTATGCTGACCACCGTTGAGCAACGAGGTGTCAAGGTGGGCGAGGAGGCTGCCGACATCCTGATAAGCCATGTGGAAGGCTCCATTCCTTTGGAGAAAGCAGAGCGACGCATCGTGCGCACACGGCTGATCATCAGAGGTACTACCAGGTAATGAAGCATTAAGAGTTTAAGAATTAAAAGATATGAAACAAAGACCCAATCTACCATTCTGGAATCTCTGGAACCTAAGTTTCGGATTCTTTGGCGTGCAGATAGCCTATGCGCTCCAAAGCGCCAATATCTCGCGTATCTTCCGTACCCTGGGAGCCGACCCCCACGACCTAAGCTTCTTCTGGATACTGCCTCCCCTGATGGGTATTCTGGTACAGCCTATCGTCGGTACCCTGTCAGACAAGACATGGTGTCGGTTCGGACGCCGCATACCCTATCTGTTCGTTGGTGCCGCTGTTGCCGTGACTGTCATGTGCCTGCTGCCCAATGCCGGTTCATTCGGCCTTACAGTAGGAGCAGCCCTCATCTTCGGTCTGATAGCCCTCATGCTCCTCGACACCAGCATCAACATGGCGATGCAGCCTTTCAAGATGCTCGTTGGCGATATGGTGAATGAGAAGCAGAAGGCCCTTGCCTACAGTCTTCAGTCGTTCCTTTGCAATGGTGGCTCTGTGGTAGGCTTCCTCTTCCCCTTCGTCTTTACTGCCATTGGCATCAGCAATGTCGCCCCTGAGGGTGTCGTCCCCGACAGCGTCATCTGGTCGTTCTATATCGGCGCTCTCATCCTCATCCTCTGCGTCTTCTACACTACCGTAAAGGTCAAGGAGATGCCCCCTGAGGAGTATGCAGAATACCATGGTCGCAAGGAGGAGAAGGAAGGTGAGAAAGACTCAGCCAACTGGCTGGTACTCCTGAAGAACGCCCCCTCTACCTTTTGGAAGGTAGGACTGGTGCAGTTCTTCTGCTGGGCAGCATTCCTCTATATGTGGACATATGTTGTCGACGCCGTTTCCGAAACCGTCTGGAATACTACCGACCCCGCCTCGGAGTCGTACCAGATAGCAGCCAACTGGACGGGAGTGCTCTATGCCATTCAGGCTGTCGGCTCTGTGTCGTGGGCTACCATGCTGCCTCGCTTTAAGAGCATGAAGATGGCCTATGCCACCAGTCTGATACTGGGTGCGCTGGGCTTTGCCCTGATTCCCTTTGTACCCAACCAGTACGGACAGATACTTCCCTTCGTACTCATCGGCTGCGGCTGGACTGCCATGCTGGCCATGCCGTTCACCTTTGTCACCAATGCCCTTGAGGGCTATGGTCATATGGGTGCCTACCTCGGCTTATTCAATGGCACCATCTGTCTGCCTCAGATCATAGCAGCCCTTTGTGGTGGCAGCATCTTGTCGCTCATTGGCGGCCATGCGTCCTCCATGATGATCGTGGCTGGCGTCAGCCTACTCGTAGGCTCCTGCTGCGTGATGGTCATCAAAGAGAAGAAACAGAAATAGTGCAATCGGTTGCATACAACATCGGAAATCCTAAAAATACCATTACCTATGAAGATACAATTTAACTTAGAGTATGGCACCACCTTCGGTGAAAACCTGGTGCTGAACATTCTTACCGGAGAAGATGCTGCGAAGGTTTCGCAACACAAGATGAACACGCTCGACGGACTGCATTGGTTCTGCGAGCTGACCAAAGCCGCCAAGCCCGGCACGTCCATTGACTATTATTACACCTTGGTGCGTGGCAAGGAAGTAATACGCCACGAATGGCTCATGGAGCCCCACCGCCTGGAGTTTGCTGCACAGAAAGCTTCACGCTACACCATCTACGACCACTGGCTCGACATCCCTGAGGACAGCTACCTCTATAGCTCTGCCTTCACCGACTGTGTCCTGGCCCGCAAGCGCGAGCTCAGCACCAACACCGAGTTCCAGCGCACCGTACGCATCAAGGTCCGCGCCCCACAGCTCCGCCTGCGCGAACGTCTGGCCATCGTTGGCGAGCCACAGCAGCTGGGCAACTGGGACATCAGGAAAGCCATTGCCATGACTGAGCACGAGTGCAACGAGTGGGTAGTCAGCCTCGATGCCGACCGCCTGCCCGTAGGACCATTCGAGTTCAAGTTCGCCATCCTCGATACCGAGCCCGACTTCACTCCTCTTTGGGAAGAAGGCGGCAACCGCACCATCGACCTGCCCATGATGGGCGACAATGAGGTCATCGTCTACGAGCTCTCACAGGCTCACTTCCCCATCTATCCGTGGAAGGGAGCAGGCACCGTCGTGCCCATCTTCTCCCTGCGTAGCGAGGGCTCTTTTGGCGTAGGAGACTTTGGCGACCTGAAGCTCATGATCGACTGGGCTGCGAAGACCAACCAGCGCGTGCTGCAGGTATTGCCCATCAACGATACCAACATGACACATACCTGGCAGGACAGCTATCCCTACAACTCCATCAGCATCTATGCCCTGCATCCGCAGTACACCGACTTCCGCCAGCTGCCTGACATCAAGGACGAGGCCCTCAAGGCCAAGTACGAGCAGCTGCGTCAGGAGCTCAACGCCCTGCCTCAGATTGACTATGAACGTATGTTCACAGCCAAGTTGGAGTACCTGCAGATTCTCTTTGCCCAGGAGTGGAAGCGTGTCAAGGCTACCAAGGCCTACAAGCAGTTCTACCAGGACAACCAGGAGTGGCTACAGCCCTACGCCCAGTTCTGCGTCAACCGCGACAAGTACGGCACCGCCGTCTTCTCCGAGTGGCCCAAGGAAGCCAAGAGCCCCAAGTCCAAGACCGACGCTGAGCAGGACTTCTGGTGCTTCGTACAGTATCACCTCGACCAGCAGATGCGTGCTGCCCACGAGTATGCCCGCCAGCACCGCGTCATTCTCAAGGGCGACATCCCCATTGGCATCAGCCGCGATGGCGTCGAGGCATGGGTAGAACCCAAATACTTCAACCTCAACGGACAGGCAGGTGCTCCACCTGATGCTTTCTCTGCAGACGGACAGAACTGGGGCTTCCCCACCTACAACTGGGACGAAATGCTCAAGGACGGATGCTCATGGTGGGTACGCCGCTTCCGCAAGATGGCACAGTATTTCGACGCCTACCGCATCGACCACGTGCTGGGCTTCTTCCGCATCTGGGAGATTCCCATGCCCGAGAAGTCAGGTCTCATGGGACAGTTTGCCCCTGCCCTGGGCATGAGCAAGGAGGAGATAGCAGCCTACGGTGTCGACTTCAACGAGGGCCTCTTCCTCGTCGACCACAAGCGCACCGACCGCTGGCACCCCCGCATCGCCGTGCAGTACCAGCAGGCCTACGAACAGCTCGACGAAGACCAGAAGTTC
>JAFPEE010000125.1 GCA_017389705.1 Prevotella sp. | reverse complement strand
TCGTCCATGACGACACCACGTGTCTTGGCTTGCAGGCTCTTGTCGTAGTCTTCGTAAACGGTATAGCCGCCTCCGTGATCGCTCAGCACGAGGATGTAGTTCTTGGCGGGAGCCACCTTCTGGCAGTATTTCAGGAAGTTGGCAATGGAGTCGGGCTGGAAGAGCTCTGCCTTCTCGTTCTGGGTGCCATAGATATCGGCATTGGTCAGATTGATCTTCTCATGATTTTCGAGCTTCTTAAGCTTTGCTGGCGTAGCCTCAAAGCGATAGAGATGGCTTCCTTTGCCGCTGGGCGTGAAATCCGTCAGATTTTTACTGATGTTGTCTTCGCGCGAGTATTTGTACTGCACCATGTAGCGCACCTTCTTACTGTCGGCCTTGATGGCTTTGGCAGCCTTGATGATGTCGGCTTCGATAGCGTTGTCGAGATTACTGCCACCACATGTATAGAGCATCACCGTATAGTCGGCCAGATCCTCAGTGGGTGTGTCGGTACCAGGTTCTACAGCATTGTCCATCATCTCGTCGGTACAAGCTGTGAACGAAAGGCAGCAGAGTAGGAGCGCTGCCAGCATCCATAGATTGTTTTTTCTCATCATTGAATTAATTTTGTTAATAGAATTTCGTTGTAGAATATTAATCATTTTAATTATTCATGGTGCAAATATAGGAAAAAATCAGAATAAATGAAACAAAAAGGCATTTTTTTGCGTAAAAATCCTCTGAATCAGGTTGGATTTTAATAAAAAAATAAGGTGGAACATGATTTTGTTCCACCTCATCTGATGTTTGCTGACAAAGCCGATTATTTGCAAAGGCGGTTCTTCGAGATGCTCCAGTCCTTGCGCTTCAGGAGTCCGCAGTCCTCACCCTCGAACATCGTGGCAGCCTGCTTGTCGCCCTTCAGCTGCCAGTCCAACCATGCGAGAGCGGGGATGGTGAACTCGCCACCATGAGGCTGACGATAGGTGCCTCCGTGACCTACAGGATAGTTGATGGCATAGGCGGGCACATGGGTGATGCGCTGGAAGTCGTCCATACCGTTCTCGTAGGCGATATCCTCCTTGCCGCCGAGGATGTAGATGACGGGTGTGTGGATCTCCTTGAGCTTCTCCTTCGGCGGCATCGGCATACCACCGACGGCCTGGGCGGCATTCTCCATCTTGAAGAGGCCGCTGTTGCAGATCATCAGCGTCGTGATACGTGGGTCTGCGCAGTTGAAGAGTGTCTGCAGACCGCCGCACGACATACCTGCCACGCAGATCTTCTTCGTGTCGATCTTCTGATAGAAAGGCGACTTCGGATTGGCGTTCTGCTGCTCTGCCCAGTCGATGCTCTCTATCTGCTGCTGGGTGGTTGACATCTCGCCCTTGTAGGGTTCTTCCTCCATGGGGATATAGCCTGTGGCGAGCACGATATAGCCGTGAGAGGCAATCTCGTTGAGGAACTTGAAGTGCTCCCAGGGTGAGTTAGAGCAGGCACCGTTGCCCCATACCAATACGGGCAGTGGCTCCTTGACGCTGCTCAAGTCCTTGGGTGCAAACACGGTGTGGGCCTTCAGTCCTTCCACCTCTGTCATAATTGTCTTGTAGGGGCCTGTGCCGCCATTCTCCACGATGCGCGACTTCAGGGTCTGTGGGCGCTGGCTCTCGGTCTCTTCGCGCTTCTGCTTGTAGAAACGGTCGATGAAGTCTATCTGCGCACGATTGGGAACGCCGATGAGCGAGGCACCGTTGCTGAATTGCATCGTCGTGGGCTGATCCTTATCGAACGTAGGCCAGTAGGGCAGTCCCTTGCCATTAGGATTTCCCGTCTTGGCGAAGTTGATCCAATACTGCTGGATGATCTCTGCCAGCGCAGCCTCTGCGGGATATTTGTCTGGCTGTGAGGTGAAGGCATTGTTGAGATAGAGGATATCATCGGCATGCGACACACCGCGACGCTTCTTACCACCAGCAAACGACATCGTCGAGGGTTGTGCGAGATAGGCAGCGTAGGCGGGAGCCTTGCCTGTCTGCGACTGCAGACTTACCCAGGCGAAAGAGGGCCAAGCGAATCCCATGTCGCGGAAGGCATCGCCGTTGCTGAAGTAGGCTTCCTCATCGGTATTGCCGGGATAGACCTTCATGGCCTCGTCTGCCAGGTCTCCGAACATACCCTTGATGGCTTTCTGATAGTCTGCTACCTTTACTTCGCGCGAGAAGAGGACACCCTCGTCGGAGTTGGTCATAGCGATCACGGGCACGTCGTTGTAGTCGCCGCGCTCGTAGTTGCGGTAGAGGTCATCGGTGATGACATAGCCATCTACGCAGGGCCAGAAGCCGCCGAAGCCCACGTTGTTGCCACAGAGTTCCTCAGGGCTCATCTGTCGCAGCTGCTTCAGCGATTTCTTCTTCAGGTGTTTCTGGAAGGCCAGTCCTTGCTGCTCAGCACCTTTCTGTGAGGCATTGGTGCCGAGTGTCCTGAAACCGTCGCTCCAAGGGGCAAAGCTGCCGCCACTCTGACTGATGACCCCGTGGAAGAGTCCCTTAGCCAGTGGAGAACCAGCGAGGATGCT
>JAFPEE010000124.1 GCA_017389705.1 Prevotella sp. | reverse complement strand
GGAGGGGTTAGGGGTGGCGAAGCGCGAGGAGGGAGCGATGAGGGGAGCGCAGCGACGGGGGAAGCGATAAATAATGCTCGACCTTTCCTAAATATTTAATTTATAATAGGTTATATCATTATTCTTCTCTACCACCCCTAACCCCTCCTCCCAGGAGGAGGGGACTACTGGCAGCGTCTTTTCATCCATTATTTCATTTTGACACACCCACTACAGGTAGCGTCTTTTCATTCTTTATTCCTTATTTGACGCATTCTTGTATGCTGTGGAGCTATGCTCCGTATGTGAAGGAGCTATGCTCTGTAAGGTCGAGAGCTATGCTTTAGTGGGTCGGGAGCATTGCTTTTGGACGCTAGGAGCAATGCCTTTAGGCGCCAGGAGCAATGCTTTTGGGCTCTGGGAGCATTGCTTTTAGACGCCAGGAGCAATGCCTTTGGGTGCTGGGAGCAATGCTTTTAGACGCTGGGAGCATTGCTTTTAGACATCAGGAGCAATGCTTTTGGAATTGGGAAAACGAAAACAGCCGAGACCCGTGTTTGGGTCCCGGCTGTTGGGAGGTTATTCCGAATGGTTCGGAATGTGGTGAATGAATTTACTTCACCATGATCTTCTTGGCCTTACCGTTGACAACGACAATGTTCATACCCTTCTGGAGAGCGTTCATGCGGCGACCATCGATGCTGTAGATAGCTTCGATCTTGCCAACCTGCTCGGTCTCGCGGATACCAGTGGTAGACTCGTGCTTACTCTCTGTGCCGAGGTACTCCAGGCGCCAGTTGGTGAACGGTACCCAGTCGTTAGCCTTGCCAGTGAGGTTGCAAGCACCGATGCGCAGGTTGCCATCGCTGCCTACATAGCAGTAGAGCTCATTGTTGTAGAAGCCACCCTCAGCGCGATCGTAGAATGCGAGGCGGTTGTTCGGGAAGTAGTAGATTTCGTCAACACCAACATTGCTGATGGAGTCGTGAATCTCAGTCCATGTGCCGTCGTAGCCGTTAGCGAAGTACTCCTGAGCCTCTTCGTCCCAGTCCTCAGTACCAATGAGGATCCAAGGCTTGAAGGCAACAGAGTCGCCGTTAGCATACATCTTAGCGCGAGCGTCGTACTCAGGAACGTCGGTCTTAGCTTCCTCGCTGAGGATGTCGAGCACGCCCTTCTTCTCAGCATAGCCATACTGCCAGATCTTGGTATCTGTACCAGTACCCTCCTGACGATAGAGACCCTGCAGCATTACGTGGTAGGTTCCCTCAGGCATGTCGGTGAGATCCTGATAGAGGTCGAATGCGCTGTTCCAGCCCTCAGCAACACCGTAGTGGCTGTTCTCGTACTCAGCAGTAGCCTTGCCGTCGACGTTGGTCCAGCCGTTCAGCGTAGCAGCGCTGCCGTTGTCGTACTTCGGGTTGGTGATGATGTCGGTCATGTCGATGGGGTTGTCATCGCTGGCACCCGTTACATCCGGCATGTTCAGAGCCTTGATAGCCTTCTCAATGCGCTCCAGAGTGGCGGGGATGTCCTCGTCGTTGATAGCGCCTTCGTCGTAAGCCTTAGCAAGTTCGTCAGAGAGAGCCTCGGCAGCTTCTACAGCTTCCTTCGTTGCGGTCTCAGCCTTGTCAGCGATCTTCTCGTCGAGGCGTGCGATAGCAGCGTCGAGCGTCAAGTAGAGGTTCATGCTGTTGATAGCCTTGTCAACCACGTCGCCGATGCTCTTGTAAGCGTCGAGCAGGGTAGCTACGTCGGGAGCGTTGTCGATGTTGTCGATGCAAGCCTGCAGCTCAGCCTTGGTAGCTGCTGCCATGTGCTCCTCGAGATATTCGCGATACATGTCGGCTGTCTGCTTAGCGATGGGCTGCATGTCTTCGAGTTCGTTACCGATGAATGTGAGAACGAAGTCGTTCCAGATGAGCCATCCACCCTTGGGGATGTCCTGACCCTTCACACCTACCTTGATGCTGTCGCCGGTAGAGATGAACTCAGCAACCATGTCGTAGTTGTTGGTGTTTGCGAAGAGGTAGTTAGCACCTGCGCAGTTGTTCGGATAGAGCAGACCGTCAACGTTACCGCTGAAGTTGTTCGGAGTCTGGCCGTCGATGCTGAAGTTAGCAGGACCCTCGTTCCACCATTCCTCGGTGTAGCCAGCCTCATAGATATCGTGGAAGCGATACTGTGAAGACGAACCATAGAGGAAGGTGTTCACGGTGTTGAGCTTAGGATCGCTGTCGTGCTGCGACTGGTTGGTAGTAGAACGATACCAGCCCTTGCAGGTCAGACGATAAGCACCAGCCCACAGTTTCACCTTCTGATAGACGTCGATGATGGCGCCATCGCCACCGCCGTTCCACTGCTCCACAACGAAGCGCTTACCAGAGTTGTTCTGGAACGGGTTGCCACCGCCGCTTTCGTTCTGGCGGCTTGCTACGGTCCAACCGTCGAAGCTTGAGTTGTCCTGAGCGTCGATGAACTTGCTGTTCACGAGCTTGTGAGAAACGTCCTCACCGGGTTCGGGAGGTGTGTTGTTGATAGCATCGTCAGCCTTCTGCAGGAACTCGGCGATGAGGGCTTCCATTTCCTCGTTGTTGAGGCTGGTGTCCTCGTCGTACCACATATCCTCGACGCGCTCGAATACCTCAATGAATACATCATCGTAGTGATACTTGTTGTCACCGCGGGCATCCATGAAGTTGGGGCTCTCGGGATCAACATAGCTGAAGAGCTGGTCGTAGAGCTCTACGCTCTTCATCAGCTCGTCGTAAGCAGCCTTCACCTCGTCGAAGACGGCATAGATCTCGTCCTTCGTGGTGGCAGCTTCCTTCTTATCGAGCACACTCTGCAGAGCGTCTACGTAAGGAGCATAGTAGTACTTGCCCTCGATCTTCTCTTCCCAGCCAGCGGTGTAGAGGTCGGCGAGAATCTTGTAGTCGTCGTCAGCGCTTCCGTAGAAGATGAGCTTGAAGAAGCCCCAGCAAGTCCAGTGGTCGCCGATGGTGTTGTCAGCGGTGATGCTGATTTCAACATCCTGGTCTTCTGCGTTGTCGAGGAACAGGTCGGTGATGAGCTTCGGCTCCTTACCGGAGTCGATCCAGCTACGACCCTGAGCACGCTGGTTCACGTCGCTCGCGCCGATGGTGGGCAGGTTAGCACTCTGGTCGCCGAAGGTGAGCACAGATACCATGTCGGTACGTGTCCAGCCTTCCACGTTCAGGCGATAGATACCCTTCGGGAGGTTCTTGATGGTGTAGTGGATGCTGTAGCCACCATTGTTCCAGAACTCACCGATGTTATCGGAGCTAGAGCCAATAGTAGCAGCGCCGCCGCTGGCGTTGAGCACCGTCCATCCGTCAGGATTGCCCTGGTTGGGCTGCGGGTTGGTGATGTACTTAGCGGTGACATCAGCCGGGTTGTGACGGCTGGCCATGTTGGCCATTTCCTCCTTCAGAGCAAGAATCATGTTCTGAACCTCTTCCAGTGTGGCATTCTCGTTAGCAACGAGAGCCTCGGCAGCCGATGTGTCGATAGCCATGCCAGCTTCCTTGATTTCGTTGATGACATCAACGAGGTCGCACTTAGCGGCATAGATCTCATAGTCGGAAGCCAGAATGAACTGGAACTGGCAAGCCTCGGGATGGTCAGCATAGACGATGTCGCTGTAGAGACCATACGACAGACCTTCGAGGTTGTTCTGTCCCCACGTTGATCCGTGCTCGGGCCAGATACCAGCAAACTCACCCTCTACATACATGTTCTGGAAGGTGATGTACTGTTCAGATAGGCCCTGAGGAACCTGCAGCGTGTAGGTGTTGTTGCCTACAGAGGCAATCTGCCATACACCGCGCTCATCCCAGTCGGTCTGGTCGGTGAACGAGCAACGATACTCGCTACCGCAGGTGCCGTCCTGCCAGCGGCAGGTGGAGTGACCGGCAGCGCCCGTGATGGTGGGAGCATAGAGCCAGTACTGTCCGTTGGGCAGCTCGGTGATTTCGTTACCTGCATCGTCGAGACCGTCGTGGTTCGGACCTGCGAACGAAATCATCGCACCGTCGTCGCGCTTGTTCTTCAGGATGTACTTCAGGCCCTTCTTGGCTCCTGCAGCCTGAGTGCCCCAAGCTTCACCCTGACCGAGATAGAGCTGCGTGCCTACGTTGAGGATGTAGAGCTCAACGTCCGGCTGCAGAGCGGTCGTTTTAGGCTTGGGTACGTCAATAGCCCAGGCCTCGCTTGTTACGGCTGCCAGAAGCAGAACCGTAAAGAAACGGAAAAGTTGTTTCATAAGCTTTTGTTTTTAGGTTTGTTAGACAATAAAATTGATTAAATAAAGTAATTCTCACATCTGATCACTACAGACCACAAGGGCCTGCAAATAGTCATGGTTAGGTAGTTCGCACGACATTCAGGCTGCAAACATACGAAAAATAATTGAAATACACAATAAAATATAAGGTTTTTATTAAAAATTTAACTAAAAAGGAAGATAATCGCTCGCAGCAAGATAGGAGCTTGCATGCGTAAAACGGCAAGGAATACATCACTTGAAGCGGTCGTCTTCTACACCTTTTTGAAAATAATGGTCTTAAAAAGCAGCAAAAATTTGGGAGTTTCAGAAAAAAAACCTATCTTTGCAGGCAAATGTTTTATATTATTTAATCTTTTTACTAACTAATCAAAAAAATTCAACGTATGAAGAAGTTTCTACTTTTCGCTCTTGTGGCTATGATCGGCATGCCGGTTCTGGCACAAGATGAGATTGGTGATGACGTAACCAAGTACATCGCCAATGCCGGCTTCGACGAGGACTTGACCTTCCAGAAGGACGGCGCACTAAAGCCTATCGTCAAGACTTCAACAAAAATTGGACGTAGCTATGCATGGGAAGCCGCTGATAGCACCGTGTATGCCCATCCAGATGGAACTTGCGATGGCCATCCCCGTAGTGATGGACTTTGGGAGAAGGCTGTCAATGGTTTTATTGGTCGTGTGAACGGTTGGTCCATTGAAACCAACCAGACTTATCCTAAATGTGAATGGGTTTATTTCGGAACCGTTCCATACGATGTTGAAGCTCAGGCCATTCCTATTGCCGACAATGGTACCACTTTCTTGGCCGCACCCGCTCGCCCCGCTGTGGCTGCAGGTGAGGACAACGTAGGTTTTGCCTATCTGCGTGCTGGTTGGGGCGGCCGTGCCGTCTACAAGCAGACCGTAAAGCTGCCTTGCGCTCAGTATGAGCTGGAGTATTGGGCCATCAACATCAACCCTGGTGCATCGAATGGTACAAACCTTTCGAAGGTGACCTGCCGTAAGGATGTATGGGCTGATGAGACGGGCTTCAACGACACCGAGTGGACAAAGCACACCATCGTGTTCACCCCGACTACCGACTTCACCATTGAGTTCGGTTTCGAGTCGAGCGGTGGTTCTGGTTCGAACCCCTTCCTTTGCATCGACGGTATCAAGCTGACGAAGATCGACGATGCTGACCCCGTACCTCTGTTCCAGTCTGACTGCTATGACCTGATGGACGAGTTTGAGGCACTGCAGGGCGAGATGTCCGATTATCAGGGTCTGTATGGTGAGATGGAGGACGTGAAGAACGAACTCTACAACATGATCACCGAGGACGTGGAAGAGCTGAAGGCTGCTCTGGAGGCTATCAAGGCCGCTATTGCTAAGTATCAGCAGGTTCAGAAGGATGTTGTTACGCTCGACGAACTCATTGCCAAGGCTGAGACGCTGGTCTACAGCACCGACTATCCCGGCAAGGAGGCTCTGAGCGATGCTATCGACAAGTATTCGGCTGTGCTCGACGAGGGTGGTGCTGACGCTATCGCAGCTGCCATCGAGGGCATGAACCAGGCTATTAAGGAGTACTATGCTAGCCAGGTAGCTACACGCGACGATCCCGCTGACTACACGTTCTACATCCAGAACCCGTGGTTCGTAGGCACAAAGGGTGAGCCCACGCTGAATGCCGACGGCACCTACACCTTCCCCAACGAGTTCGACGAGGAGAATCCTTACACCGTGGGTAGCGCTCCGTTCGACGGCACCAGCGAAGGTTGGTACATGGGCGAGGGCGGTGGCGACCAGCGTCTGAACTGGCGTCAGGGCCGTACCTGCTGGAACGCATGGAACAACAACTTCAACACCGTGAGCATCGCACAGGATATCACTGGCCTGCCCAACGGACTCTACAAGGTTGCTGCCGACCTGATCACTCAGAGCGGTATGGCTACCGACCAGCACACCTTCGCTAAGAGCTCGCTGCAGAGCGCTGTCTCGAACCCGCTTGCCGACGGTCTGTGGGATGAAGGCGAGATGGGTACTTGGACCACGCTGACCACTGAGCAGTGGGTGATCGTTGCCGACGGCAAGCTCACCATCGGTGCTCTGGGTACCGGTGCTGCTGACACGGGTGCTGCTGGCTGGTTCTGCGCTACCAACTTCAAGCTGTTCTACTTCGGTGAGGCTACTGAAGACGAGATTGCTGAGGCTACCGCTGCTCGCGTGGCTGAGGTGAAGGCATTGGTTGACGGTATGCACTTCGCTGCCGACAAGGCAAAGGCTGAGGAAATCCTCTTCAACTATGACATCGCAAAGGATCTCGAGATGCTCAACGAGGCTGCCACACT
>JAFPEE010000123.1 GCA_017389705.1 Prevotella sp. | reverse complement strand
GTGGAATTCTCTACGGTGATACTAACTTTCTCATTCTCGAATTCTTCTACTACTTGCTTGAATCGAACTTGTTTGAGATTCAAAATAATGTTGGTGACATCTTCCTTCACGCCGGGTACAGCCGAGAACTCGTGCTCTATACCACCAATCTTGATTGTATTGATGGCATAGCCCTCGAGCGATGAAAGCAGAATGCGGCGCAGGGCATTACCAATGGTCACACCGAAGCCGGGCTCAAGCGGACGAAATTCGAACTTGCCGAACTTGTCGTTGGCCTCCAACATTACAACTTTATCGGGTTTTTGAAATGCTAATATCGCCATTAATTTAATGATTTTATTTAGAGTACAACTCAACGATTAACTGCTCCTTGATGTTCTCAGGAATATCGGCACGCTCGGGCTTGTGCAGGAACTTGCCGCTCTTGGTCTGCTCGTCCCACTCAATCCAAGGATACTTGCTGTGGTTGAAGCCAGCCAGTGCATTCTCGATGACCTCGAGCGACTTAGCCTTCTCACGCACACCAACAACCATACCTGGCTTCACAGCGAACGATGGGATATTCACAACCTTGCCATCAACAACGATATGCTTGTGACCAACCAGCTGACGGGCAGCGGCACGGGTCGGGGCAATACCGAGACGGAACACTACATTGTCGAGTCGGCACTCCAAATTCTGGAGCAGCACCTCACCCGTAATGCCCTCGGCCTTGGCAGCCTTCTCAAACATATTACGGAACTGGCGCTCGAGCACACCATAGGTATACTTGGCTTTCTGCTTCTCTGCCAACATGACACCGTACTCAGACATCTTACGACGACGATTGTTGCCATGCTGTCCAGGAGGGAAGTTTCTCTTGGACAAAACTTTGTCGGCGCCGAAGATGGGTTCACCAAATCGGCGTGCAATTTTTGATTTCGGACCTATATACTTAGCCATAATAAAAAAGATAAATCTAAATGAAAAATTGGGATTGCTAATTATACCTTACGACGCTTCGGAGGACGGCAGCCATTGTGCGGCAGCGGAGTGACATCGACGATCTCGATGACCTCGATACCAGTGCCATGGACGCCACGGATAGCGGACTCACGACCGTTGCCGGGACCCTTCACATAAGCCTTCACCTTGCGGAGACCAAGGTCGTAGGCTACCTTTGCGCAATCCTCAGCTGCCATCTGGGCAGCATAGGGAGTATTCTTCTTGGAACCGCGGAAGCCCATCTTACCGGCCGACGACCATGAGATGACCTGACCCTCGCTGTTTGCCAAGGATACGATGATGTTATTGAATGAGCTATGCACGTGGAGCTGGCCGATGGCGTCGACTCTCACGTTTCTCTTCTTAGATGTTGCTTGCTTCTTTGCCATGATTTTGAACTTTAATCTACATGTTAAACCTTAAAATTACTTCGTGGCCTTCTTCTTGTTAGCAACAGTCTTCTTCTTTCCCTTACGGGTGCGAGCATTATTCTTGGTACTCTGACCGCGAACGGGAAGACCGTGACGATGACGTACTCCACGATAACAACCAATATCCATCAGTCGCTTGATGTTCATCTGGATCTCGCTACGGAGATCACCTTCTACTTTGAATTCAGCGCCGATAATTTCACGGATCTTGGCTGCCTGGTCATCGGTCCACTCGTTGACCTTCAGGTCGCGGCTCACGCCGGCCTTGTCCAATATCTTTGCTGAACTACTTCGACCTATACCATAGATATAGGTCAATGCGATTTCGCCACGCTTATTCTGGGGCAAATCTACTCCAACAATTCTTATTGCCATTTGTAAAAATGATTGATTTAAAAATACTTAAAATTTTGATTTTTTGCTAAAAGCATGCAAAGGTACGCATTTTTTTTTGAAAATCAGCGTATTTTTGCATTTTTAACATTAGCCTTGGCGCGTCTTGAACTTCGGGTTCTTCTTGTTGATCAGAAACAGGCGGCCTTTACGACGTACGATTTTGCAGTCGTCGTTACGCTTTTTTAATGATGCTCTTGTCTTCATATCTCTTTCAATAAATTATTTATATCTGAAAACGATTCTGCCTTTTGTCAGGTCGTAGGGACTCATCTCTACCTTCACCTTGTCGCCGGGCAGGATTTTGATGTAGTGCATTCTCATTTTTCCCGAGATGTGTGCAATGATCTGCACGCCATTCTCAAGTTCCACTCGAAACATCGCATTCGACAGCGATTCGAGAATCGTACCGTCTTGCTCAATAGCGGTTTGCTTTGCCATAAATTTGTTGTTACTCTCCTAAAGATAAAAATGTTAGACTGAAGTTGATTCTATTTTGTCAAACGACGACAGGATCTCGGCCTTTCCGCGGCGGATGGCTACCGTATGCTCGAAATGAGCGGCGGGCTTGCCATCGCGGGTGCGGATGGCCCAGCGGTCGGCATCGAGCCACACTCGACGGTCGCCCATCGTGATCATTGGCTCAATGGCAATGCACATTCCTGCCTTGAGAAGCACTCCGTTGCCGCGCTGCCCATAGTTGGGAACGGGCGGATCTTCGTGCATCTGTCGTCCGATGCCGTGTCCGGTGACCTCGCGAACCACGCCGTAGCCGGCTTGTTCGCAGTGTTCCTGAACAGCAGCACCTATATCGCCGATGTGATTTCCCGCAACTGCCTGCTCGATGCCCTTGTAGAGCGACTCTTTCGTAGTCTGGAGCAGTCGTTGCACTTCCTCTGCGACCTCGCCGACAGCAAACGTGTAGCACGAATCGCCGTTGTAGCCGTCGAGCAGGGTTCCACAGTCAATGGAGACGATGTCGCCCTCGCGAAGAACGGTTTTGTCGCTCGGAATGCCATGCACCACCACATCGTTGACCGATGTGCAAATGCTGGCGGGAAATGGCCCTCCAAATGGATTCGGGAAGTTCTTGAAGGTCGGAATGGCTCCGTGATCCCTGATGAACTCCTCTGCAATGCGATCCAATTGGAGGGTCGTTACACCTGGTTTGATATGCTTCGCTAATTCACCGAGGGTCATACCAACGAGTTGGTTGGCCCTGCGCATCAGCTCGATTTCATCTTCGGTCTTCAGAAATATCTTCATCCCGCAAGATCAGATCAATAGGCTGAGACTCCGCCGCTGTTACGTGTGTGGCCCGAGTTCAGCAGGCCGTCGTAGTGGCGCATCATCAGATAACTCTCAATCTGCTGCAGCGTGTCGATGACCACACCCACGAGGATGAGGAGCGACGTACCACCGAAGAACTGTGCAAATGCCTGCTGCACGTTGAGCAGTCCGGCAAGAGCGGGCATGATAGCGATGAAAGCGATGAAGAGCGAACCGGGCAGTGTGATACGCGACATGATTGTGTCGATGTAGTCTGCCGTGTCCTTTCCAGGCTTAATGCCGGGAATGAATCCGTTGTTGCGCTTCATATCCTCAGCCATCTGCGTGGGGTTCATGGTGATTGCTGTATAGAAGTACGTGAAGAGGATGATGAGGATCACGTAGATGATGTTATACAGCAAGCTACGGTTGTCGAGCAGGGAGCGCACCACCCAGCTTGCATTCTCCGACTGATAGCGGACGAAAGCGAGGGGGATGAACATCAGGGCCTGAGCGAAGATGATAGGCATCACGTTAGCGGCGAAGAGCTTCAGGGGGATGTACTGGCGTGCACCACCATACTGCTTGTTGCCGACGAGACGCTTCGCATACTGCACGGGAACCTTGCGGACGCCTTGCGTAAGAAGAATTGCTGCACAAATCACAGCGTAGAGAATGAGCAGCTCAGCGATGAACATGATGATACCACCACCGGAGATGGCCTGCAGACGGGAGGTGAACTCCTGGAAGAATGCCTGCGGCAGACGTGCGATGATACCGATCATAATGATCAGCGAGATACCATTTCCCACACCCTTATCGGTAATGCGCTCACCCAGCCAAAGGATGAACATGCTACCTGCTGCGAGGATGATGGTGGCGGGGAACATGAAGACCGTCCATGAGATACCCGTCGACAGAGCCTGGCTTGCCTGCATCTTCAGGTTCAGCAGGTAAGACGGAGCCTGGAAGAACAGGATGGCTACTGTGAGATAGCGAGTATACATGTTGATCTTCTTGCGTCCGCTCTCACCCTCGCGCTGCATCTTCTGGAAGTAAGGTACAGCAACAGCAAGGAGCTGCATGACGATAGAAGCTGAGATGTACGGCATGATTCCCAGTGCGAAGATAGACGCATTGGAGAATGCACCACCAGAGAACATGTCGAGCAGGGACATCAGTCCACCCTCTGTCTGCGAATGCAGGTTGCTCAAACTACTCGGATTGATACCGGGAAGTACCACAAACGATCCGAAACGGTAAATGGCGACGAACAGAAGGGTGATGAGGAGGCGCTGACGCAGATCCTCAACCTTCCAACAGTTCTTCAGGTACTCAATTAACTTCTTCATTTTTCTTAGATAATAGTTGTGTTACCACCTACTGCCTTGATAGCCTCCTCGGCAGTTTTTGAGAATGCATGAGCCTCAACTTCGAGCTTGGCCTTCAGTTCACCGTTGCCAAGAACCTTGACGAGCTTCTTGCCGCTGAACAGTCCGGCTGCCTTCATTTCAGCAATACCAACCTTCGTGATGTTCATCTTCTCTGCAACAGCCTGGAGAGCATCCAGGTTCACAGCGAAGTATTCCTTGTGGTTGATGTTCTTGAATCCGGACTTCGGCAGGCGGCGCTGCAGAGGCATCTGACCACCTTCGAATCCTACCTTCTTCTTATAACCAGAACGAGCCTTTGCACCTTTGTGACCACGGGTAGAGGTACCGCCGAGTCCCGAACCGGGACCACGACCGATACGACGACGTGAATGAGTTGAGCCAGCTGCCGGTTTCAAATTATTTAACTTCATAATAGTTCTTTTTAATTGATTACGTGTTGTCAAATTTGTGAAAATTACTCAACTACGGTCACCAGATGATGCACCTTTGCAATCATGCCACGGACACTGGGATTATCCTCAACTTCAACAACCTGTGAAATCTTGTGGAGACCAAGTGCCTGAAGCGTGCGCTTCTGATCGATTGGATAGCCAATCTTACTCTTGATTTGCTTGACTTTAATTGTTGCCATTGTTTTATTCTCCCTAATTTATCCGTTAAACACTTTATCGAGCGACACACCACGGTTGGCTGCAACGGTGAAGGCATCACGCGTCTCAGAGAGAGCAGCGATAGTGGCCTTTACCAGGTTGTGGGGGTTCGAGGAACCCTTCGACTTTGCAATCACGTCAGTGATACCAATGCTCTCGAGAACGGCACGCATAGCACCACCGGCCTTCACACCCGTACCAGGGGCAGCGGGACGGAGGAGCACCTGTGCACCACCGAAAGAATACTCCACCTCGTGGGGAATGGTGCCCTTCAGGATGGGAACCTTGACGAGGTTCTTCTTAGCAGACTCAACGCCCTTGGCGATGGCAGCGGTGACTTCACCGGCCTTGCCGAGGCCCCAGCCGATCACGCCCTTACCGTCACCAACAACGACGATAGCAGCGAATGTGAAGGTACGTCCACCCTTGGTCACTTTCGTAACACGGTTGATGGCTACCAGACGGTCTTTCAACTCAACGTCACTATTTACTTTTACTTTATTCATTGCCATAATCGTTTAAAATTTAAGACCACCCTTACGAGCACCATCAGCGAGCTCCTTCACACGTCCGTGGTAGAGATAGCCGTTACGGTCGAAAACAACGGTCGTCACACCGGCAGCCTGTGCCTTCTCAGCAACGAGTTCGCCGACCTTGGCAGCCTGCTCCTTCTTCGGCATCTTCTCGAGTCCGAGCGACGATGCGGAGGCAAGGGTCATACCGGTCAAATCGTTAATAACTTGTGCGTAAATCTGCTTATTGCTGCGGAAGACGCTCAGGCGGGGACGCTCTGCGGTTCCGTTTACGCTCTTACGAATTCTGTACTTTATCTTGATTCGTCTTTCAACTTTCTTTGTTGTCATAATAATTAATGCTTAATGTCGTTAATCTTCTAATTATTATTTAGCTGCGGCTGACTTACCCGACTTGCGACGGATAACCTCGCCCTTGAACAAGATACCCTTACCCTTATAAGGCTCAGGCATACGGAAAGAACGGATCTTTGCACAGATGAGACCCAGCAGCTGCTTGTCGCAGCTCTCCAGAATGATCTGGGGGTTCTGGTTACGCTCCATCTTTGTCTCGACCTTCACTTCCTTGGGAAGCTGGAGGAAGATGGGGTGTGTATAACCGAGGGAGAACTCAATGATGTTACCCTGGTTAGAAACACGGTAGCCAACACCAACAAGCTCGAGCTCCTTCTTGTAACCCTCGCTGACGCCAACAACCATGTTGTGGATGAGTGCGCGATAGAGTCCGTGGAAAGCCTGCTTCTGCTTGATGTTCACGGGGCTGTTCTCATTAATCTCAAATGTAATATGACCATCTTCCATCTTCATATCGATGGCGCGGTCTACTTTCTGCGAGAGTTCGCCCTTCGGGCCCTTCACGGTGACGACTCCGTCCTTATCCTGCGATACGGTCACGCCTGCAGGAATACTAATTGGCATTTTTCCTATTCTAGACATATTCAATCCTCCAATTAATAAACGTAGCAAAGCACCTCGCCGCCAATCTTCAGGTCGGAAGCCTCTTTGTTCGTCATGACACCTTGGGAAGTGGATATAATGGCAATACCCAGTCCGTTAATAACTCTCGGCATGTCCTTGTAGCCAGTGTACTTGCGAAGACCTGGTGTGGACACGCGCTTCAAATGCTTGATAGCGCTGGTTCTTGTTACAGGGTCGTACTTCAAGGCAACCTTGATGGTACCCTGAGGGCCGTCCTCTACGAACTTGTAGTTCAGGATGTAGCCCTTCTCGAAGAGGATCTTGGTGATTTCCTTCTTCAAGTTCGACGCAGGAATCTCTACAACACGGTGATGAGCCATGATTGCGTTTCTGAGCCTGGTCAGATAATCTGCTATTGGATCTGTCATAAAAAATTGATGTTTAATTAATCGG
>JAFPEE010000122.1 GCA_017389705.1 Prevotella sp. | reverse complement strand
TCTTATCTGGTTTTTATGATATAAAAACTACTCAATCTAATGCCCGAATCAGCAAATCGCAGATTGCACTTTTTTGTACCTTTCAACTTCGGGATATATTTGTTTCTATCTGTATTACAAATACTTACAAAATTCCAAAACACTTCCACATGAATTATGTGTGCAAAGGTAGCACAAAATCATGAAACCAAAGAAGAATAAGTGAAAAATCCCTCAAAAGTTTTGTTGCCTCATATATTCTGTGTACCTTTGCATTCGACATTGGGTCATAAAATGGCTGGTGGCTCAGCGTCGGGTGTTCTTTGATGCAGTTTATAGCAGAATGTGGAATTGAGTACGGTTGCCAATTCGTAACCCAGATTTTCATCAATCCCCCAGACTGCCTTTATACAAAGAAAAGCTGAGAATTCTTACAAAGTTACGGAAAAACGAGAGAAATGCCAAATTTATTTGAGCGTTTCCGAGTGCTGAGTAAGTTCGGCGAAGCCAAAGTTACGAAAAAACGGCGAATAATCCAAATAATTTCGTATCTTTGCAAACGAAATACTAACGATGATGAAGAGACTGGCAACTTTGATGCTGTGTTTGGTATTGTTTGCTGCTCCTATTTCTGCACAGGAAGTACAGCAAATCATTGAACATCTGGGCGACCGCTACGTGATAAACGTAGACGCCATGAAGCCCGACAAGGAGATGACACTGATGGACGTGTTGCAGACTTGTCCTGAGTTGATGTCGGATAATGGCAAACAGCTCAACTCGGACTATGAAATCCGAGTGGACAATGTCGCGCTGGTCATGGACTACGAGACGGTGTTGGAAGCCTTGAAGGCCAGTGAAATCAATACCATCGATGTTTACTTGACGTCGGCAGTATCGACAGGCGGTTCTGGTCATGACGGCATTATCGATATCTATCTGAAGGAACAGCCAGACGGCAGCACGCTGGGCAGACTGCAGCTGGAAGGCAGCACACGCGGCTGTGGCAATGCATTCGCCCACATCGCCACCAAAGCGGGCAACGTCACCGTCAGGGGCTATGCGCTGACGAATCTGAAGTACGGACGGGGCACTCCTACCGACTACGAAGGCCTCTCATCGCACCGGGGTCTCGAGAACGTACATCTGGACATTGACTGGAAGCTGAGCGAGCGCGACGACCTGAAGATAAAGCTGACACAGAACTTTCAGGATGACAAGTCACGTATTACAGGTGAAGACGCCATGGAAATTGCCGAATTGCAGCGCTATTGGGGCGGTGTGGCCCAATATACGCGGACGCTGAACGACCAAGGGGCGACAGTGATGGGTGAAGGTGGCGTGAATTATCTGAAGACGAACGTTGATGATGTCAAGCAGCAGGAATGCCTAGTCTACTATTACACGGAGGCCAGCATCCCCTGTCTGAACAACGCCTTGAATATAATGGCCGGCTGGGAGATTGACTACGACAACTTACTGACCACACGCTACGACCGCCAGCAAATGCTGTTCAACGATTTGTATCTGCAGCTCGACTACACCAAGGGCCCATGGGTGCTGACACTTGGCGACCGTTTCAGGTTCGTCAACTACTGGCATCGCTTCTACGACAGCAGCGACAACCCACTTTGGCGAAACAGCCGCACGGAGAACAGCTATCTGCTCAGTGCGGGGCACAAAACAGGAGGACACTTCGTGCAGGGAATATTCAGCCACGACTACTTCACACCGCTCATCAACAATTACCTCACTTACGACAAAAACATGAACAGGCTGTATCATAGCGACATCCGGACACACATGGTCTATCAAGCGGAGGCACGCTACACCTATCAGCAGGCCGATCTTGCGGTGAGCGCCAGTGTGATACATTCGTGGTCGGATAATGCTATCCTGGCCGATGAGAAGTATACCGGCATCAGGGCTTCAGCCACATGGCGCAAAGGCTGTCTGCGGCTGACGGCAGGGGCCGACTTCTACCATGGACACGTCAAGGGTTCTGAAAACGATATCGACAGAAGCGACAACTTTTTCAACCTCCGTCTGCTGCCCACGCTGATGCTGGGTGGCGGCCTGCGCATCAGCTCCCGCCTGTTCTACAACAGCCAGCAGCACCTGCTTTTCGACCTTCCCGCCCATCTGTATGCATCAGTGAAGGTCAGTAAGGATCTGGGACGCCACTGTACCATCAGTGCCGACTTCCACGACCTGGCCGGCACACCGGAGATGACATTACTTCAAGCAAGTCGTGCCTACGACAACCGCGCCGTCACCTTCGGATTCATATATCGTTTCTGAACCATTCTGCTTATAAATATATTGCGATTTGTAAGATAACAATAAGAGACTCATGATGACAAGGAAAGTATTCATGCTAATGGCAATGCTGGCAAGTGCAATCAATTACAGCCAGGCAAAGGACTATAACATCGTCGACTATGGGGCAAAGAGCGACACGACTGTGCTCAGCACGACAGCCCTGCAGCGAGCCATCGACCTCTGCTCGGAGGCTGGCGGCGGACGGGTGGTTGTGCCTGCAGGCAGCTATAAGATTGGCTCCATAGAGTTGAAAAGTCATGTTCACCTGCATCTGGAACATGGTAGTACACTCTACGGCAGCACTCGTCTGGAGGACTATCGCCCCATGAAGTCTGACTACGTGTCGCTGCGCACACAAAGCACCACCATCCAGCTGATCTATGCCGATGGTGTGAAGGACGTCACGATAGACGGACAGGGAACCATCGACGGACGAGGCAAGGCCTTTAAGAAGCTGACGTGGAACGACGAAGGCATCACGCGGCCCCACCTGCTGCGCTTCATCGGGAGTGAGGACATCACCGTCAGCGGCATTACCTTGAGGAACAGCGGATGCTGGATGCAGCACTACCTGGCCTGTGACCGCGTGCGTATCTACGGTATCAGGGTGCTGAACCGCAACAACTACAACAACGATGCCCTCGACCTGGACGGTTGTCATGATGTCATTGTGACAGACTTGATAGCCGACTCCGATGATGACGGCATCACGCTGAAGTCGACGTCGCCCAGACTATGCGAGAATATCCGCATCTCGGACTGCGTGGTCAGCAGCCATTGCAATGCCGTGAAGCTGGGGACAGAGACTAACGGCGGCTTCCGCAACATCAATATCAGCGGCATCGTCATCAAACCCAGCGCTGACCAGTCGAGCCAGTTCTTCGGAGCGCCGTCGAAGATAGGCTCATCGGCTATCTCCTTAGAGATTGTAGATGGTGGCGTGATGGAGAATGTCACCCTCAGCGACATCACCGTAGAAGGCACGGAGTCGCCCATCTTCGTACGCCTGGGCAATCGGGGACGTGGCTACAAACTCAAGAACAAGAACAGTTCGCTTAGCGGCACTCACAACGACGATACGATAACAGAACTCGAGCCGATTAACCATGTGGGGCGCATCAATGGCATACGTCTTGACAATATCCATATCCGCAATGCCGGTGCCATGGGCTGTAGCATCACAGGACTGCCGGGACACCCCGTGGAGAATGTCACTCTGACGAACATCACCCTGCACCATAAGGGAGGTGTCACCCAGGCCGACCTGCCTCATATCAACGACACCATCAAAGACGAGAAAGAGAAAGAATACCCGGAGGCTACCATGTGGGGCAACCTGCCCGCCAAGGGTTTCTTCGTACGGCATGCCCGAAACGTGCAGTTCCAGAACATCCAGGTGCTGACCGACCAGCCCGATGCCCGTCCAGACTTTATACGTATCGACACCGACGACCTGCGCTGGGGCGACCAGGGCGACGGCACGTATATCAATCCTATTCTGAATGCCGACTTCTCCGACCCCGATGTCATCCGTGTGGGTAAGAAATACTATATGGTAGCCTCCGACTTCCACTTCATCGGCATGCAGGTGCTGGAGAGTGACGATATGGTGAACTGGCGCTACGTCAGTCAGATCTATTCACGATTCGACGAGCCGGGATGGGATACCAACAGCCACTATGCCGGCGGCTCGTGGGCACCAGCCATCCGCTATCACAATGGGCTGTTCTATGTCTATTTCTGTACACCCGACGAGGGGCTGTTTATGTCTACCGCCCACGATGCCAAAGGACCGTGGAGCCCACTCCATCTGGTGAAGCGAGTGAAGAAGTGGGAAGATCCATGCCCCTTCTGGGATAGTGACGGACAAGCCTATCTGGGACGCAGCCAGCATGGCGCAGGCCCTATCATTGTGCACAAGATGTCGCCTGACGGACGCCAGCTGTTGGATGACGGTGTGACGGTCTATAGAGGACCCGTTGCCGAGGGTACCAAATTCATGAAGCGTGACGGCTACTACTATCTGATTATTCCCGAGGGTGGCGTGGGACGAGGCTGGCAGACGGTGCTCCGTTCACGCAACATCTACGGGCCCTACGAGCGGCGTATAATGCTGGAACAGGGGACTACTGCCATCAACGGCCCACACCAGGGGGCTTTAGTCGACACACCTGACGGTGACTGGTGGTTCTATCATTTCCAGGAAACGCCTGTTCTGGGGCGTGTCGTCCATCTGCAGCCTGCCCGTTGGCAGGACGACTGGCCACTGATGGGTGTCGACCTCGACGGCAATGGAGTTGGTGAGCCCGTATCCAGGTGGCAGATGCCGCTACCATCACAACCGGTGGTACTCCATACCAGCGATGACTTCTCTGATACGCGACTCGGTCTGCAATGGCAGTGGAACCATAATCCACAGAACGGCCAGTGGAGCCTTGCTGAGCGCAAGGGTTTTCTCACGCTGCATGCCCTGCCTGCCGACAGCCTGAAAGCCTGCCGGAATGTGCTGACGCAGAAAATGGTAGGATATCAGAGTGAGACGACGGTGCTTCTCACGGCGAAGGGTCGCTGCTATGCCGGTCTCTGCTGTACGGGCAAGCAGTTTCGGGCCATTGGTCTGTGCCCTGAAGGCATCCTTATGGAAGTCGGCAGCCGGAAGGAGCTGATCAAGGCAGGACATTTCGACGAGCTTTACCTGCGGGTCACCAACGACTGTCTGCACAACCGTCATCAGTTCTACTACAGTACTGACGGCCAGCACTTCCTGCCTGCTGGCGACGTCTTCCAGATGCGTTCAGGCTATTGGAAGGGCATCCGCAACGGTCTCTTCTGCTACGGCGAAGGCGGTACTGCCCAGTTCGACTACTTCCATGTCCGCCTTAGTCCTTTCTTGTAGCGCAGCTTATTTCCCATCGACCTTTATCTTCATGCGCTCCGGTCTTTCCAGCTTTCTCCCCATCTCATGCGCATTCATTTCGACAGGGCGAGAAGTAAAGTCTGGCGTATTATAGGAATACAACAGACGACGATAGTACACCTTGGGATTTCTTTGAGGCAGCAAAAAAGGCTTGGTAGCTCGCCCTTGCTCGTCAATAGAAGAGAAATAGAGACGCGTGTACAATCCGTCATCCCTGCGGCTGGTAAACAGGAACCAATGACTATTGCTGCTCCAGTTATGAAGACTCTCCGACCTTGGGCTGTTTACCTCGTTCATCGCCCTACTCTCACCCGTTTTCAAGTCCAACAAGACGAGGTCTGCCTCTGGATGCCATACGGAGAAATAGCCATAGTCCAACTGGGTGTACATCAGGTATCGTCCATCATAAGACGGGCGTGGCCATGAAGCGCTTTTCCCTGTCTCTGCTGCATTGACCAATGTATCTACCGTCTCGCCTATCTTACCCGTAGCCTCATCGAAGGATACACGGCAGAGGCTGTATTTCACCTTGTCATACTCCTGCGGGTAGTTTCCGGTGGGCGTCGTGATGAAATAGAGTGACTTTCCGTCAGGCGAGAAAACGGGTGTGTTCTCCATCCTGTCCTTTTTCATCAACAGCGTATCTTTCAACGCCACATGGTTTTGAGTGTCATAAACGAACACATCAGAAGCCATGTCATACACCTCTATTCTCTTATTGTTGCTCATGTGGAAGATCTGGGCTGTCTTATTGGAAGAGAAAGCACAATAGCGGCCTCCTGGATGCCAGTAGGGATAGACCATCGTGCCCCCCAGAGTATCGTTGCGGGCCTGCAGTACCTCATTACTTCCAGCTGTGTGAATCACCGTAGCGCCATGTGGACCTCTGACGTGGAACACGTATTGTTCTGGATTCGTGCGGTTCTGTGTATGACAGTTCATGCAATTGCCATGAACCTGCGAATTCTCTATCATCGAGCGTTCTTCAAAGTCAGAAAGGCTTCGCTGATACAGTCCCATGTGACTATAGAGCATATAGCTGGGGGGAATGCGCCGGTAGGTAACGCCCCATTCGTCCAAAGGATAGGGACTGACATCCATTGTGAAGTCCTGATACTTATACCACTGGCCATCCTTTTGTGCACATACGGAGATAATGAGTTGGCTACCTATGTTTTCTTCTAACAGCTGGTGCCAATCATCCAAGTCAAAGTCTGCAAAAGAGCCGTTTACATGCAAAGTTCCGCCACCCCTACCCTTCACTTCCACGTCCATATCCGTGAATTCATCATCAGCCATCGAGAAATTGAGCGGGGCAATGCCAACAGGCACCGTCACCCCGATATAGTCAGGATAAATCGCTGGCAATTGGTCAACCGTCTGCACGTTTTCCGGTAGGGAATGACAGGCCAGAAGCATCCATATTGTCAAAACCAGACATCCTATATGTTGAATTCTCTTTTTCATGATTCTCCTGTTCAAATAAACAACTCATCTTCCGTCTCCTTGTATATCTTCTTCAAAGGTCCATACTTGGGATGATCCTTTATCTTCTCCGGATGGCTCACCAGCTGACGCATATACTGCGCCCACTTCCGATAAAAAAGCGTTTCCTCTAACAGCGAGATATACTTCAGCGCAACTTCGTACTGTCCTGTTACGAGTGCTGTTTCCGTCAGACGACATAGTGCTCTCCCACTCTTATTGTAGTTGGAGGCACTCTCCATGGCCTCAAATGCAGCCCGCTGGGAAAAGTTCACGAAACCCATTTGGAAAAACAAATCGCTCATCATTATGGCCGATGTCGCATCTGTCAGCGCTCTAGACGGCTTATACAGGCTTTCCTTCATCCCTTCAGGGGTTATCTCCTTCTGATAGTATTTGGCCAGACTAACGATATGATGGCATGCCCTTGCTTTGGGTTCTTCCTTTGCCGCCTTCTCGATAATCTTTTGCCATGCCTTCTGGCGTTGCAGATAGTCGTATTCCATCATCTCAAGCGTACCGATTTTGCCACCCTGAATCATCCGATAGTCAATACCCTTCGCCAGATTCGACAAGGAGTAAGGCACAAAAAGGGAACTGCCCCACACACAAGCTGCCAATAGCAGTGCCATCAATACGGATTCCAGCAAGACCCATACCTTTTTGAAAGGTTTACGCAACCAACGCAAATGATAGACAACTATCAGGATGACCATCGGTCCTGCCATCCAGTAGCCCACAGGCACAAGGATAAAAGAGCCGATTAGACTAATGTCTCTCTTCGACGGCAATAGTATAATCAGCCCCAATGTCAGCAAAAAGGTTACTGGAAGCGTCATCGACGTATCTATGTCACACAGCAGGTACCACAACACTATTGCCGGCAGGAAAGAAACTGTGAAAAGAACATGCTCATTGGCAGACGGAAGGCTACGACGAAGCAACACCCAGAAGAGCCATAGCACCGAGGTCAATACAACAGCAATGATAGCTGCTCCTATTCTTTCAGACATGAAGAACTGCACCAGGAATTCACCCACATAACGGGCAAAACCTCCTGGCACCGCCATGCGCTCTGTCAGGTAGTCACTATTCGATAGGAACAGCTGAAGCGCTTCACGTTCCATGATGAGTGCTGGACGAACGAACAGCCAAAAACAGAAAGCCGAAACTCCAAACAAAGCTGTCAGCGCAATTTGTAACTTATTTTTCATCGTTATAGCATCGTAAAGCCCTTTTCTCTAGCTTGTGATGACCGCAAAGATACGAAAAAATCCACATACGCAGATGAATGCGGAGAAAAATTTGGAATTATTTATGAGAATCGGGGATTATTTATTTATGAGGAAAGGATTGTTTTTGCTGCGTGTTACACATCAACAAGTATAAGGTACACGCAACAAACTGTTTTTCTGTTTTATTTCATACCTTTGCAACGTTTTCCGACTAAGTACAACCAAAAAACAGATATCAAGCATGAAACGATTTTTTTCTTCTACACTTTTTCTGGTAGCCATCGGCATCAAGGGCTTTGCCCAAAACCCGTTTGTACAGACATGGTGTACCAGCGACCCAGCCCCCATGGTGCATAACGGGACGATGTATGTCTATACGGGGCATGACGAGGACGGAGCAGACTTCTTTTGGATGCAGGAGTGGCGCATCTACAGCACCCAGGACATGGTCAACTGGCAGGACCATGGCTCTCCCCTCGCCTTGGAGAGCTTCTCGTGGGCCGACGATCGTGCCTGGGCTAGTCAGTGCATTGAGCGTAATGGAAAATTCTATTGGTACATTTGTGCCCACTCCAAAATATCAGACGGGATGGCGATAGGCGTGGCTGTAGGCGACACGCCGACAGGTCCCTTCCGCGATGCCATAGGTAAACCGCTGTACGAAAATGGCAGTTGGGACCACATCGACCCTACCGTCTTCATTGATGACGACGGACAGGCTTGGCTGATGTGGGGCAATCCTCGTGTCTATTATCTCAAGCTCCGTGACGATATGGTTTCCTACGAGGGTGAGGTTGGCATGCTGCCGATGACAGAGGAAGCCTTTGGTTCGCCAGCCATGAATGAGCGCGAGAAAGGCAAGGCATACAAAGACAGCTATGTAGAAGGCCCCTGGCTCACCAAGCGTAATGGCACTTATCAGCTGCTATATGCTGCAGGGGGTGTTCCTGAGCATATTTCTTACAGCACAGCCCCCACTCCTTCAGGCCCCTGGAAATATGCTGGAGAAATCATGCCGCTCTGCGACACTGGCTCATTCACCAACCATTGCGGTGTTGCCGATTACAAAGGTCACAGCTATTTCTTCTACCATACAGGAAAGCTGCCCAACGGAGGAGGCTTTGGACGTAGTGTTGCCGTAGAGGAGTTTAACTATAATGCCGACGGCAGCTTCCCCATCATCATGCCTACTGATAAAGGCGTTAAACCTGTCGGTACATTCAACCCCTATCGAAAAGTGGAGGCTGAGACGATGGCTTTCTCGAGTGGTGTCAAGACGGAGCAAAACGACAAAGTCGGAGTCTATGTCACAGATATCCACAATGGCGATTATATCAAGCTCCAAGCTGTCGATTTTGGAAGTAAGGTGCCCAGAACATTTACTGCCCGAGTAGCCAGTGGTCTGCGCGGCGGAGCCGTTGAGGTACGCCTCGATAGTCTTGCCGGCCAACTGTTGGGGCGCCTTGAAGTTCCGGGTACAGGCGGATGGGAAGAATGGCAGACGCTGACCACCGACCTCACTACCATCCCAACGGGTTGCCACGACCTCTACTTTGTCTTTACAGGAAGGAAGGGACCCAAGCTCTTCAACTTCGACTGGTGGGAGATGCGGGGACTGGAACAAGTCAACATGCCGCTCTTCCAGACAAAGTATACGGCTGACCCCTCTCCACTCCTTGTGGGCGACACCTTATTTCTATACACCTCTCATGACGCCTCACCAGAAGACATCCCTAACCTGAACGAGAAAAGCTCTGCAGGGTTCTACATGTACGACTGGCTCTTGTGGTCTACCACCGATATGGTCAATTGGACCGAGCATGGCGCTGTCGCATCACTGAAGGATTTTCCGTGGCGAAGCAGAGAGAATGGCGCATGGGCCATCCAGACCATAGAGCGAAATGGGAAGTACTATCTCTATGCACCCCTACACGGACACGGCATTGGTGTCCTGGTAGCCGATTCTCCCTATGGTCCTTTCAAAGACCCCCTCGGCAAGCCGCTGATATGGCAGCAGGAGCATTGGGAAGACATAGACCCTACCGTCTTTGTGGATAGCGACGGGCAAGCCTATCTGTATTGGGGAAATCCTCATACCTATTATGCCCAGCTCAATGAGGACATGATCTCACTGAAAGGCGACATCGTAAAGCTCGACTATCACATAGACCATTATCAGGAAGGACCCTGGTTCTACAAACGCAATGGGCACTACTATCTGGGCTATGCCACCACCTGCTGCCCAGAGGCATTGGGCTATGCCATGAGTGACTCGCCTACAGGTCCCTGGGAGAGCAAGGGATACATCATGCGCCCGACGGAGCGCGACCGCGGCAACCACCCAGGCATCATAGACTATAAAGGACGTTCCTATATCTTCGGCCAGAACTATGACCTGATGCACCTCGAGACCTTTGTACACCATGAGCGTAGAAGTGTTTCCGCGACAGAGATCACCTACAAGGCTGACGGCACCATACAGGAAGTTCCCTATTGGCTCGACCAGCACCCCTTGCAGCAGCTGCATTGGCTGAATCCCTACAGAAGAGTAGAGGCCGAGACAATGGCATGGGGTTTCGGACTGAAATCAGCCAAGATGGACATTGCCAATACGGGAGTTGTTGCCGACATGCCTGCCTCAACGGGTAAGAGGAATATGTATGTCTACGACCTCCATGACGGCGAATACATCCGTCTGCGCGGCGTTGACTTCGGCAAGGGGGCCAAGACCTTCGCCATCAATGCCGCTGCTACGGGCCAGGCTACCGTTACGCTTAGGCTGGACAGCCCGGAAGGAGCCGTCATCGGCGTAGCAGACATCAAGAATACTGGAACTACTGATAAATATCGTTCCTTCACCACAAAAGTGAAAAATGCCACAGGTGTTCACGACCTATACCTCTGCTTCTCGAATACCACCAGGGAAGTCCGTCTTGACTGGTGGCAGTTCAAAAACTAACAATGAAACTAACAATGATATGAAAAAAACATTAATTGCCATTTTAATGCTGTGCGTGAGTATCATGGCTACGGCACAGCCTAAAGAGAAAATCGTTGAGGATGGTGGAACAGGAGTCTACAAAGCCATCATGAAGGAAGAACCGAATCTACCGGCCCATACTGTCTTCGTGCCACAAGACCTCTCAGCGTTCAGCCAGGCACATCCGCTGCCCGTACTGGTATGGGGAAATGGTGCCTGCACCAACTCACCATGGGAGCATTTTAAGTTCCTCAACGAGATTGCCTCGCATGGTTATCTCGTCGTGGCTACAGGCCACATCCCAATGGAGGAGGAACCCTGGCAAGGTCCGATGTCGACTACACAGCAGCAGATAGAAAGCATCGACTGGGCCTTGGCACAGAATGCAAACTCAAAGTCTCCTTATTATCAGAAGATTGACGTGAAGAACATCTGCGCTGCCGGCATGTCATGCGGTGGTTTGCAGACGCTCTATAACTGTGCCGACCCTCGCATTACCACGATGATGATCTGCAATAGCGGCCTCTTCAAGCAGTCCAATGCTGCCCAGGCCGTTGGCGGCATGCCCATGCCTGAGAAATCGAAGCTGGAAGAGATTCACACGCCAGTCATCTACATTCTTGGAGGCACAGAGGACATCGCCTACGAAAACGGCATGGACGACTTCCACCTCATCCATCACGTGCCGGCATGCGTCGTCAACTATCCCGTAGGTCATGGAGGCACCTACCGCCAACCCCACGGTGGCGAGTTCAGTCCCATTGCCATTGCCTGGCTCGACTGGCAGCTGAAGGACAACCAACAGGCTGCCAAGATGTTCCAAGGACAGTACCCTGGCATTCTTCAGCGTAAAGGCTGGACCATCGAAAAGAATAACATGTTTGAAAAGTAATGAAAAGAACTGCACTATCTATCGCCCTTCTATGCCTGGGAATGACAGTCCTGGCTCTTACACAGAATTTCGGCAAGGGTGTTTTGACCGTCAAGAAGGTAGCCCACAATGCCGTAAGGGTTCAGTACCACGAGGATGCGAAGCTCCATGAGACACTGCCCGACTGGCTTTACGTCAGACACGACGAGGTGGACGACTGCAACCTGATGGTGGACATAGATGCAGAAGCCCAGACGCTAATCATCAAGGACCAGAACGGCAAGATGCTGTTCCAAGCCCATCGCCATCAGTTGGAAGAAAGGGTGGCTACCCTATCCTTCCTCTCCTCCAAGGATGAGTGCTTGTTCGGGCTGGGGCAGTTTCAGGACGGCTATAGCAACGTGCGTGGACTCTCCCGCCGACTGACACAGGTCAACACACAGATTGCGCTGCCTATGGTGCTGTCGAGCAAGGGTTATGGTGTGCTGTGGAACAACTACGGACTCACGGAGTTTAACCCTGCCGACAATCATGTGTCGCTAAGGAGAGACCAAGGCAAAGGAGTACAAGAAGTAGTCAACGTGACAACCACAGAGGGTAATAGGCAGGAAATGCGCGAACGGAACATCTTTGAAGCCACTATTACGGTAGAAGAGGATGGCGACTATGCCCTACTGCTCGACGTAGGTCAAAAGATGGCACGTCGCCATAACCTCAGCATCGATGGTCAGGCTGTGATCGAGATGCAGAATCTGTGGCTGCCCCCTACGGCTTCAGTCATCGTCAACCTCAGCAAAGGGAAACACACTGTCAGGGCCGAACTGACCAAAGACGACCAACCCACGCTGTACTATCGAAAAGTGACAGACACTACCACCTTCCGCTCTCCCATTGCCGAGTGTGTCGACTATACTGTGTTCATAGGCAGTGCCGACGAGATCATCGCCACCTATCGTCAGCTGACAGGACCCTGTCCGCTGATGCCCGACTGGGCATTGGGCTACATCCACTGCCGCGAGCGTTTCCACTCATCCGACGAGATACTCCAGACAGCTCGTCATTTCAAGCAGGAGCAGATGCCCGTCAGCATGATGGTGCAGGACTGGCAGTACTGGGGCAAGCACGGCTGGAATGCCATGCAGTTCGACGAGGACTACTATCCCGACCCCAAGGCACTCACCGACAGTCTGCACCAAATGGGGATACGCTTCATGCTGAGCGTGTGGTCGAAGATAGACAAGACTTCGGAGGTAGGGCGTCAGATGGAGCGTGACGGCTATTACATTCCCGGCACCGACTGGATTGACTTCTTCAACCCCGATGCGGCCAATGCCTATTGGAAGTTTTTCCGTGAGCGCCTGGTGCCCCTGGGTATTGACGCCTGGTGGCAGGACGCCACCGAACCCGAGAACGACGATTTGCTGGGGCGCTGCGTCAACAAGGGACGCTGGAGTGGTGAGCAGGTACGCAACATCTATCCGCTGATGGTTAACAAGACTGTCTCTGAAGGACTGACGCAGGCTGGACACGAGGTGATGATACTCACCCGTAGCGGTTTCCCAGGCATTCAGCGTTATGGCTCTGCTCTGTGGAGTGGCGATATCGGCAACGACTGGGAGACATTCCGACGTCAGATAGTGGCAGGACTGGGTGTTCAAGCTGCCGGTATCCCCTGGTGGACCTACGACGCAGGCGGTTTTTTCCGTCCTGGCGACCAATATACCAACGCAGACTATATTGAGCGCATGCTACGCTGGATAGAGACCAGCGTCTATCTGCCACTCATGCGTGTCCATGGCTATATGAGCAACACAGAGCCTTGGAACTACGGCCCGGAGGCACAGGCCATTATTGCCGGATGCCTGAAAGAGCGTCAGCATCTTCAGCCCTATATCAAAAAGTGTGCACGACGGGTCAGCGAAGAGGGCTATACCTTGATGCGTCCTCTCGTATTCGACTTTGCCGACGACCCCGAGGCCTTACGTCAAAAGTATGAGTACATGTTCGGTCCCTCGCTACTCATCAGTCCTGTCACCGAGCCTGGCGTCACCCAGTGGCAAACCTATCTGCCCAAGACTGCTGGCGGATGGCGCGACTACCGTACCGGACGTCACTACGAAGGAGGACAGACCGTCACCATACCTGTCGACAAAAGCCATATCCCCGTCTTCGTCCGCGAATCGCATAGACAGTTCTTAGACGAATGACACTCTGACACTCCCTAGTCCGACAACTCCAAGGGCTCAAACTCAGGACACAAAAATCCCCTCCAACATTGGGAGGGGATTCTTTGTGACTCAAACCTATGCGATGTCTATCTGGCGCGAGACTTTAACCTTTTCCTCTACCTCCTTGGGCAGTTCTACGGTCAGCACTCCGTGTTCTACCTTGGCAGAGATGGCGTCTTTCTTCACGTCGTCAGGCAGTATCAGCGTCTGCTCGTACTTCGAGTAGCTGAACTCGCGACGCAGATAGCGCGTGTTCTTGTCTTCCTCCTTCTTCTCCTGCTTCTGCTCCATCTTAATGATGAGGTTGCCCTCGTCGTTGATGTGAACATTGAAGTCTTCCTTCTTCATACCTGGAGCAGCCAGCTCTACGGTATAAGCCTTGTCTGATTCTTTCACATTGATAGCGGGAGCCGTGCAGTTAGCCTTTGGCATAAACTCCGTATCAAACAAATCGCTGAACACTGCTGGAATCCAGTTGTTACTTCTCATCATTGGCATCATAATCGTTACCTCCTAATTCTTTTTTTTATTAATTATACATTTTTTACTTGTCTACGATTGCCTTTCGGCTTTCACTCAACAATATGCAACTTGGGTGCCAAATAGATTATAATGCCACTTTGTCATGAATATATGCCAAAATGGCAAATTGTATCCTTTCATCAGAAAACAAAAAGAAAAATGCATTTTCCTTTGGTTTTTTAGTGGTTTCTTCGTATCTTTGCAACCGATTTTAGAAAAACAGGGGCGTAGCCCAGTTGGTTTAGAGCGCTGCAGTCACATTGCAGAGGTCATCGGTTCGAGCCCGATCGTCCCTACCAACAGCAAGAAGGATGGACTTCCCAGGAAGCCCATCCTTTCTTTTGGTTTCTATCTGCCTTGTGGCATTAGTCGTTGCTGCGGTCTTTTGGCTTGCCACCACGGGGACCTCCAGGGCCGCGACGCATGTGCTGCTTCTGATAAGACTTATACTGGTCGTCAGTCAGAATTCCTTTCAGCTTGGTGTTGTACTCCTCACGCTTGGCCATATGCTGCTTCATCTCGGCTTTCTGCTCATCAGTCAGCTCTGGGCGCTGGGGCTTCTCCTGACCCTGTTGCTGGGTGGCTCCGGTGTGAGCGTCAGGACGCTTGCCACGCTTGCCGGGCCCCATCCCTGCAGGACCTCCCAGATAGTCCTTATACGCCTCGTTGAGGGCCTGTATCTTGGATTTCTGACTGTCAGTAAGTTTCAGCTCCTTAGCCATTTGAGAGGTCATCTCTGTTGGGGTCATCTGCTTACGAGGCTTGCGCTCACCATTCTCACTCTGTGCCATAGCTGCTGTCATTGACAGGAGGGCAACCATTGTTAAAACTACTTTTTTCATACCTTTTTCTATTAACTAATTTGACTACTGTTTAAATTGTTTACGTCTGTTTGACGTTGCAAAGGTAGACAAAGTTTAACCGCCCGCAGAAGAAAATCTGCGAACGGTCGAATTTTAATAGCGAATCGCCCTGACAGGGGCTGATTTCACGCCTGCGGAATGCCCAGCACGTGGCTGATTTCCTTTATGACACAACGAATCTTGACATCGAAATTGTCGTAGGTGTTGATGACACGCAGATGGGAATGGCCTGTCCAAGCCTTATTGACCTTATTGTCCAGGTCGCGAGCCAGCTGCAGTCCCTCCTCGTCAGCCTGCTCATAGCGAGTGGTATTGGTAGCAAGGGTATAGTACTGCTCAGCACCAACAGCCGCACTTACCAGATGGAGCACAGCGTCATAGCGAAGGCGAAGGTCGTTCGAGTTCGTGCCACACTTAGTAGTCATGTCGTGCCACATTTCGGGGGCGACATAGGCCGATATATCCATGGTACCTCTGTCGCAAACCACGAAGGTAGGCTTTGTGCAGGTTTCAGCCAGTCGCATAAACGAATCCTCCAGCGCCAGCTGCGTCTGGAGAATGGCCAACTCGCCCTCGTAATAGAGTCTGGGGTTATGTGTCAGATAATTCCAGCCTCCCTGGGTATACATGGTAGGCACCTCAGGAACGGTAAACACCTTAAAGCCCAGATTTGAAAAGTGTTCTACGATACGGACGAGGGCCGTGGTCTTTCCAGCACACGGCCCTCCCGTCAAAACTATTCGTTTGATGTCACTCATTCACTTACTCTTCCTCAAGCAAGATCTTCATCATCTCGACAGCAGCCTTAGCAACAGAGGTACCAGGACCGAAGATGGCAGCAACGCCAGCTTTGTAGAGGAAGTCGTAGTCCTGCGCAGGAATCACACCACCTGCAATGACCATGATATCCTCACGTCCCAGCTTTTTGAGTTCCTCGATGAGCTGTGGGATGAGCGTCTTGTGACCAGCAGCCAGCGATGAGGCGCCAACGACATGGACGTCGTTCTCTACGGCCTCGCGGGCAGCCTCGGAAGGTGTCTGGAACAAGGGTCCCATATCCACGTCGAAGCCACAGTCGGCATAACCCGTAGCCACCACCTTTGCACCACGGTCGTGACCATCCTGACCCATCTTGGCGATGAAGATACGAGGACGGCGACCTTCCTTCTTGGCAAACTCTTCTGTCAACTCACAAGCTTTCTCAAAGTCGGAGTCGTTCTTGCTTTCTGATGAATACACGCCTGAAATAGTTCTGATTACTGCCTTATAACGGCCTACGATTTCCTCGCAGGCATCACTAATCTC
>JAFPEE010000012.1 GCA_017389705.1 Prevotella sp. | reverse complement strand
TTCTGTTATCGTGCCATCGCTGGTACAACCAAGCTCTCGAAGCATGCCCGTGGCCTGGCCGTTGATATCAACACACTCTATAACCCCTATTACAAGGATCGTACCGATGGCACCCGCTTCATTCAGCCCGCAACTGCCGAGGCCTACTGCGACCGCACATGGGACTTCCCCTATAAGATTGACCACGACGACCTCTGCTTCCGCCTATTTACTGAGGCCGGCTTTGAATGGGGCGGCGACTGGACATCGTGCAAGGACTTCCAGCATTTTGAACTCATCGAGTAAGCGAGAGCAGACCGGAACCAAATGCCGACTAGTCATTGGATAACATTTTGCAATGGAAATTGCGTTAAATTTGAACAATTTGATAGTTATTTACTAAAAACCTTATAATTTTGCAAGCAAAATTTGTGATATCATTTAAAGAACAATAATACAATGAACAAGATGATTCAATGGGTGCTCGCCGCCATCCTCACACTCTGCGGCGCGACGATGCTGACATCGTGTACAAACGACGATGACCCTGTGACTCCGCCGACTGACGAGGTGGAGGCACAGTTGCAAAAGATGACGCTGCGCGAGAAAGTGGGGCAACTGTTCTACGTGCGCCCGGAGTGTCTTGACACCACCATCCACTTCAATCTGCCCAGCACCGTGGACGTCAGTGCAGACGACATTAAGGAAATCAAGTTGCAGGCAGTGAACGCCACGATGCTGGACGTGAACGAGAAGTACCCCGTGGGCGGCATTATCCTCTATGCCCATAACATCGAGGACGAGGCACAATTGGCAGCGTTCATCCCGCAGATACGCGCCCTGAAAGGCTCGCCATTGCTCTGCATCGACGAGGAGGGAGGCCGCGTGGCGCGCATCGGTAATAATGAGAACTTCCAGGTGGAGAAGTTCGAGTCGATGGGCGCCATCGGTGCCACGGGCGACCCACAGAACGCCTACCACTGCGGCAATACCATCGGCACCTACCTGAAGAAATACGGCTTCGACATCGACTTCGCCCCCGTGGCCGACGTGAACACGAACCCGGAGAACATCGTCATCGGTGCCCGTGCCTTCAGCGACAATCCCGAGGTGGCTTCGCCAATGGTAGTCAATTACCTGCAGGGCCTGAAGGATGCCGGCATCACGGGCTGCATCAAGCACTTCCCCGGTCATGGCGACACCAAGGCCGACACCCATTTCGGTTATGCGCAGAGCCTGAAGACTTGGGAGCAGATGAAGGACTGTGAGATGATCACCTTCAAGGCAGGTATTGCGTGGGGTACACAGCTGATTATGACAGCCCATATCGCTACGCCCAACGTCACTGGTTCGGACATCCCCGCCACCATGTCGTCCGTCATCCTGCAGGACAAGCTGCGCGGCGAACTCGGTTACCAGAATATCATCATCACCGATGCGATGGAGATGGGAGCCATCACCAAGCAGTACACCAATGCCGAGGCCGCTGTAGGTACGCTTCAGGCCGGTGCCGACATCGTGCTGGGACCGCAGAACTTCGTGGAAGCCTTCGATGCCGTGGTCAAGGCCGTAGAGGTCGGCAGGCTCAGCGAACAGCGCATTGACCAGAGTGTGCGCCGCGTATTGAAACTGAAAAAGCAAATAGGAAGATAACAGATGAGACAGGTAAAACTATGGATGCTCGTCTGCAGCCTAATGGCACTGACCGCCTGTGTGCATAAGTCTCTCATCACGCCAGGTCAGAGCCGCGTGGGATATTCCGCTTGGAACACGCAGGTCAGTTATACCCACTGCGACCCATTGCCCAAGACAGGGAAGCCTGAGTCCGTCCGCGGCACGTGGGAGGTTAACGACGGCATCTTGCAACACATAGCATGCGAAGAGGCCCCGTTGGCCATCTGCAACTACGTCATCCCCTCCAACCATTACACCATCCAGTGTACTGCCCGCAAGGACAGCGGGCCGGAGGGTTTCATCATCGTGTTCAACTACGTGGATGCGCAGCACTATTGTCAGCTGAACTATGGTTACGAGGGTAACACGAGGCACACCATCGAGCAGATCAGCGGTAACAGCAAGAAACAGTTGGCAACACGCTCTGGCAGCATAGAAACAGGGAAGTGGTATAACGTGAAACTGACCGTGGCAGGCGACAGCATCAAGGCATGGCTCGACAGTGAACTCATGTTCGATGAAGTACTCAAATAAAATCGGACGAGAATAGTGTAGCGGCTAAAGAAAAACGATGACTGTTGATTTCGACATACTGAAACGGAATGAGCTGAGGGCTGCGGTTGGATACTGAATGGCAGGGAATAGACAACATATTATCCACGGCTTGCGTGACGGCATACCCATTGCGATGGGCTATTTTGCCGTGACGTTCTCGCTTGGCATCATTGCTGCGAGGGCAGGCCTGACGGCTCCCTTAGGATTCCTGAGCAGCTTCTTCACCCGTGCATCGGCTGGCGAATATGGCACCTATACGCTGGTAGCGGTACAGGCAGCATACGTGGAGGTGATAGCCATGTGCTTGGTAGCCAACCTACGCTATATGCTGATGAGTGCGGCACTGTCACAGAAGATAGCCCCTGGTACATCATGGTTTCACCGTATTCTGATGGCCTGTTGCGTGACTGACGAGGTGTTTGGAATCTCTGTTGCTCACCCGGGCTATACACCTCCAGCTTATACTTACTCGGCAGCCCTGATTTCTACGTTGTTCTGGGCATCGGGTTGTGCTGTGGGCATCGTGGCTGGCAGTCTGTTGCCGCAACCGATGGTAACAGCACTAAGTATGTCGCTCTACGGCATGTTCCTGGCGATTATCATTCCTCCTGCCCATAAAGACCGTAACGTGCTCTATGCGCTGATAGCCAGTTTCGTGTTAAGCGGCTTGTGTGCTGTGGCTCCTGTTATCGGCGAGTGGAGCAGTGGTATGCGAACGGTGGTGCTGACGATTGTCATTTCATCTGTCGCTGCATGGTTAAAACCTATAAAAACAGAAGACGATGGAACAGCATAGTATTCTCATATATATCCTCCTAGCTATTGTCATCACCAACCTGATCCGCGTGACACCAATGGTACTGATCAAAGGGGAGTTACACAACCGCTTTGTGCGCAGCTTCCTGTATTATGTGCCTTACGTCACGTTGGCCGTGATGACCTTCCCAGATATGATTCTGGCTACGCCGACTCCATTGCCAGGAATAATTGCGCTGTTGGCAGGCATCGTTGCAGCATGGTTCCGCTTGGGACTATTCCCTGTCGCTGCCATCTGTTGCGTCATCGTCTATTTGTTGATATAAAGGAAGACTTTCTTAAATCCCTGTTTTATATCTCTTCAAGCTTCACGTAGTAGCGGAGGGCGGGACAAATCTGATTGACAAACGACTTGTAGAATGCCATCCAGTCACGGCGCCTTGTCTGATTCTTCATATTGATATGCTCATTATAGATGGCGCATCCCATCTTGTGTTCAACGAGTTGGGATGTGAAATCTATTCTCTTGTCGCAGGCCTTGAAATATTCAAAGAGCTGTACCGACTTCAGGTACAACAGCACTTT
>JAFPEE010000011.1 GCA_017389705.1 Prevotella sp. | reverse complement strand
GGCTAGGACGAAGGGTACGAGCAGCGAGACGTAGAACATGGTAGTCAGCGTGAACTCACTGCTGCAGGAGTTGACGATGGTCAGCGACGACTGCAGGTCGGCCGTAGAGGGGTAGTAGGCCGTATGGTTCCATCCTGCGCAGAGCAGCAGGGCCAGCACCACCAGCACCACGCCGATGCCTGCAGGCCAGATGCCACAGTTGTAGTCTTTCGACATCACTGTCTTGCCAATGCCCAGGAGTACCAGGACTACGCCAATGAGCAGGATGACGAGGAGGTACCACATGTCGATGAAGTTGTTAAGATACTTCATGGGTTCCATGACGATGACTCCCGCCTCGTTGTAGGCATAGCCGTCCTTCAGCAGCAGGTGTACCAGATAAGCCACGAAGAGCACCAGGAAGGGGATGGCAGCACCTGTCAGACGTACGGACCCTCTGGAGCGGATGTCCTCGTCCTCCACGTTGTTCATCACGTAGAGGATGCCCAGGACACGTGCCAGGAACATGACAGCCAGTCCGAATACCAGCACCCATGGGTTGAGCAGGGCGTCCAGACCGTGCGAGGCGTTGGCCCAGCGGCTGATGATGGGAGTGAAGGCACCGGAGTCTACCAGGTTCTCCTTGACAACGATGAAGTTTGATCCCTCGAAGAAGGTTGCCACTGCACCACCCAACAGCAGCGGGCCTACCAGTCCGTTCAGCACGAGGAACCACTGGAACGTCTTCGGCCCCAGGAAGTTTCCTATCTTGTTCTGGAACTCATAGCTCACAGCCTGCAGCACGAAGGTGAAGAGGATGATCATCCACAGCCAGTACGCGCCGCCAAAGGAGGTGGAGTAGAAGAGGGGGAAGGAGGCGAAGAATGCACCGCCGAAGGTCACCAGGGTGGTAAACGTAAACTCCCACTTCCTGCCTGTCGCGTTCAGCACCAGGCGCTTGCCTTCTTCTGTCCATCCCAGGGAACGGATGCATGAGTTGGCACCCTGTACAAACATCAGGAATACTAACAGCGCCCCTAAGAGCGAAACGATGAACCACCAGTATTGTTGCAGAATTTCGTATGTCATAATGAGGTTCCTTTCTTAATTTGTTTAAGCATGATGTTGATTTCTACAGCCAGCATGAGGGTGAAGAGCACCAGGAAGAGGATGAACGTCAGGGCGACAGCCGAGCTGCCGATGTCGCTGACGCTGACCCATGTCGGCAACATGTCCTGAATAGTCCAGGGCTGACGTCCGAACTCGGCAACGAGCCATCCGCTCTCCGAGGCGATGTAAGCCAGTGGCAGCAGGGCTATGGCGGCCCAATAGTGCCAGTCGGGCAGTCCCTCGATGTCATGTACGTCGGCCTTTGTCTCAGGCAGTATTCCGACGGCTGCCAGCAGACGGCGCGTGATGACGGAGAGAAGGGGAATCTCGAATGACATGATGGCCAGTACGGCAAAGAACAGGACGAAGAGTGTTCCCAAGCCTACCATGATGCGGAATGCCCAGAAGTTCACCCATATCGGGGGAACCACGTCGTTCTTGTCCTTTACGTAGCCGTAGCCGAAGTAAGGCATATTCTCCTTCAGCTCCTGCAGAGGACTGTCGGCAGCGTCACCGTTGGCTTTGGCCTCACGGTAGTTTGCCAGCGCACTGATAGCTTTCTTGCCGCGGGCTATCTTCTCGTCTACTGATGGCTCCGTCTTGCCGTCGGGCGTGGTGTAGCCGTTCAGGATGTCGTTGATGCCGGGGACATAGCCTTGCGGGTCGTTGGTGGCCATGATGGAGAGGAAGTAAGGCATCTCAATGCCAGGCACGAGGGCCAGCCCTTGCTCCGTGCCGCCATCGTACAGCGCCTCCATAGCCGCCATCTTCATAGGCTGCACCTTGGCAACCTGCTGTCCGCTGATATGGCCGGTGAAGGCTGCTCCCAAGGCAGCGATGAGTCCTACGACCGAGGCGATGCGGATGCTCTCCTTGGCCAGGCGTATCTCGCGGCGCTTCATCAGGTACCAGCACGAGACGGCTACCACGAAGACGGCCCCGATGATCCATGCCGAGATGACCGTATGGCAGAACTTGCCCACGGCAAAGGGCGAGAGAGCTACGTCGAGGAACGACACCATCTCGTTGCGCATGGTGTCAGGGTTGAACTCGCAGCCTACCGGATACTGCATCCACGCGTTGGCCACCAGGATCCACCACGCTGAAATAGTGGCTCCCAGTCCCGTCAGCCATGTCGATGCCAGATGGAATCCGGGCGATACTTTTTTCCATCCGAAGAACATCACCGCCACGAAGGTCGACTCCATGAAGAAGGCCACAATACCCTCAATGGCCAGAGGTGCTCCGAAGATGTCGCCTACGAACCAGGAGTAGTTTGACCAGTTGGTGCCAAACTCGAACTCGAGGATGATACCCGTGGCCACACCCATGGCGAAGTTGATGCCGAAAAGGCGTTGCCAGAATTGGGCCGTCTCACGCCAGAAGGTGTCACTCTTGCGATACCATTGCGTCTCGCAGATACCCATGATGACTGCCAGTCCGAGGGTGAGCGGCACGAAGAGCCAGTGGTAGATGGCTGTCAGTGCAAACTGAGCTCTTGCCCAATTGATGGAGCTGGCGTCAATGTTTAGAAGAAAGTCAGTTGTCATAACGTTATTGTTTTAGGATTTGAGTTGCGACAAAGTCCGATTCCTTGCCCTCTTCAGCGTGCTGCTTGATGAAGTCGGGAAAGAAGAAGAGCTTCAGCACCAGGAAGATGACCGCCAGCTTGACGATGATGACAGCCCACAGCGTCTTGCCCAGTGTCATGTGCCGGAAACCGTCATAATAGAGGTCGAACACACGGTATAGGAAACTCTTTTTGTTCATTTTAGGCTTTTTTGCGTTAATAATGCTGCAAATATATGAAATATTTGCTAAACTTCCAACTTTTCTTTGCCTTTTCGCAGAAAAAAGTTAACTTTGCACGGATTTTCGGAATATAACCAGTTAATATGAACAAATATATTGTTGCGATTATTATTGTGGTGCTGCTTGCTGTGATGGGTTGGCTGGGCTATAGCCTCATGCAGGAGAAGCAGGCCAATAAGGACATGCAGGAGCTGGCAGCCCTGGACAAGCAGGAGATGGAGAAGGAATACCAGAACTTCGCTGCCCAGTATAGTGAGATGAAGACCTACATCAAGAACGACTCGTTGGTGGAACAGCTGACGGCTGAGCAGGAGCGTACGCAGAAGCTGCTGGAAGACCTGAAGCGTACCCATGCCAGCGATGTGGCCGAGATCACCCGTCTGAAGAAAGAGCTGGCAACGGTTCGTGCCGTGCTGCGCTCCTATGTCATACAGATAGACTCGCTGAACCGTCTGAACCAGAACCTGATGGACGAGAACGACCGTGTACGTACTGAGCTGGAACAGAGCAACCTGCAGAACCAGACGCTGGCTACCGAGAAAGCCTCGCTGTCTGAGAAGGTGGCCATCGCTGCCCAGCTCGACGCTACCAATGTCGCGCTGACGCCGCTGAGCAAGAAGGGCAAGCCCGAGAAGTATATGAAGAACGGCAAGACGCTGGCGGTGTCGTTTACCATCACCAAGAATGTGACAGCCACCAACGGGGTTCGTACCGTCTATGTGCGCATCATGACTCCCGAGGGCGAGGTGCTCGACGGTGGCGGTACCTTTACCTATGCCGGCAAGCAGCTGGCATGGTCTATGAAGAAAGACATCGAGTACACCGGCGAGGAGACTACGCAGATACTCTACTGGACTGTCGGCGAGTATCTTGGCGGCGGACAGTACAATGTCAGCATCTTCTGCGACGGTCAGGCTATAGGGTCACGTAACTTCACATTTAATAAATAAATGAGATATAAAATCATAGGAATTGTCCTGCTGACGGCAGGGATGACACAGGCAGCGGCCGCCCAGCGGCTCCTGTCGCTTGACAGTTGCCGGGCCATGGCGCTCCGCAACAACAAACAGATGAGCGTCTCCAAGGTCAAGCAGGAGATAGCCGCCAACCTGCGCAAGTCGGCTCGTACAAAGTACCTGCCCCACATCAGCGCCTTGGGCGGCTACGAGTGGACCAGCAGGGAAATATCGCTGCTGAGTGACGAGCAGAAGGAAACGCTCTCTCATCTGGGAACAGGGGTGTCGACCAACATTGGCAACCAGTTAAACCAGACCATGGCACAGATGCCTCAGGGTGTGTGGTCAGTGTTGGGAGCCTTGGGCATCACGCCCGAAAGCTTGCAGCAGCAGTTCACCCCGGCGCTGAATAATCTGGCCGGACTGGGTAACGGCATCGGACAGAAAGTGGTCGACGCCTTCCATACCGACACCCGTAACATGTTCGCCGGTTCTGTCATGCTGACACAGCCTGTCTTCATGGGCGGTGCCATTATCGCGATGAACAAGCTGGCAGACATCAACGAGGAGATGATGGCCAACTCAGCCGAGACCAGGCGCCAGCAGACCTTATACAATATTGACCAAGCCTACTGGCAGGTTGTGTCGCTGCGCCATAAGCAGAAGCTGGCACAGGCCTACTACGACCTGGTGCAGAAGCTCGACGGTGATGTGCAGAAGATGATTCGCGAGGGTGTCGCCACCCGTAGCGAGGGACTGAGCGTCAGCGTGAAGGTCAACGAGGCCGAGATGGCACTCACCAAGGTCAACGACGGTCTGGTGCTGTCGAAGATGCTGCTGTGCCAGCTCTGTGGTCTGCCCCTGCGCGAGCAGGTGACACTGGCTGACGAGGAGTCTGACGAGCTTGCCATCGGCGGGCAGAAGGCTCAGGTGGACATGGAGGCCGTCATGGCCCGGCGTCCCGAGCTGAAGCAGCTGCAGAACATGGTCGACATGAGTCGTCAGCTCACCAACATCCTGAAGGCAGGCAATCTGCCGCAGGTCTTGCTGACGGGCGGCTATGTGGTGACCAATCCCAACCTGTTCAACAGCTTCCAGCGCAAGTTTGGCGGCATGTGGAACATCGGTGTGCTGGTGCGCATCCCCATCTGGAACTGGGGCGACGTAGCCTATAAGGTGCGGGCCTCAAAGGGAGCCACTACCATTGCCAACCTCGAGATGGAGGAGGTACGCGAGAAGATAGAGCTGCAGGTCAGCCAGAGTGCTTTCCAGGTCGACGAGGCCAACAAGAAGCTGGCTATGGCCAAGGCCAGCACCGCCAAGGCCGACGAGAACCTGCGCACCGCCAACCTCGGATTCCGCGAGGGTGTCATCTCGTCTACCACCGTCATGGAGGCTCAGACCGCCTGGCTGCAGGCCCAGTCGCAGAAGATAGACGCCGAGATTGACGTCAAGCTCAGTCAGGTCAACCTGCAGAAAGCCTTGGGTGTTCTGCAATAATCATCGAAACATCGAATCATCGAAAAATCGAAACATCGAAATATCGAAATAACGAAAAAGAACAAAAAGATTATGTCAGCAAAAACACAACATAACAACATTCTGTATGCAATCATCGGATTTGCAGCAGCAGTGGCCATTGTGGCCTTGATAGGTTTCTTTGCCCTGGGACGTGACCCCGAGCTCATCCAGGGGCAGGTCGAAGTCAGTGAGTATCGTGTATCGAGCAAGGTGCCGGGGCGCATCCTTGAGATACGAGTCAAAGAGGGCGACTACGTCAAGGTCGGCGACACGCTGGCCATCCTCGACGCCCCCGAGGTTCGTGCCAAGATGGAGCAGGCGCAGAGTGCCCAGAACGCTGCCGCCGCCCTCGAGCTGAAGGCTCAGAACGGTGCCCGCGAGGAGCAGATTCGTGGCGCCTACAACATCCTGCAGCAGGCCAAGGCTGGTCTGGAGATTGCCGAGAAGTCGTACCAGCGCATCCAGCGCCTGTATGACGAGGGTGTCATCAGTGCCCAGAAGCGCGACGAGGTCTATGCCAACTACAAGGCCATGGAGGCTCAGTGCAAGGCTGCCGAGAGCCAGTACGACATGGCTCGCAACGGTGCCCGCCGTGAGGATAAGCTCGCTGCTGCGGCGCAGGTAGGCCGTGCCAAAGGTGCTGTCCAGGAGGTCAATAGCTATATCCACGAAACCGTGCAGGTCGCTCAGATGGAAGGTGAGGTCACCGACGTCTTCCCCAAGGTGGGCGAGCTGGTAGGCACAGGTTCGCCTATCATGAGCGTAGCTGTCATGAGCGACCTCTGGGGAACCTTCAATGTTCGTGAGGACCAGCTCAACGGCATGGAGATAGGCAAGACCTTCAAGGCTTTCGTCCCCGCTTTCAACAAGGATGTCGAGATGAAGGTCTACTATATGAAGGATATGGGCTCCTATGCTGTATGGAAGGCCACCAAGGCCAACGGCCAGTACGACCTGAAGACCTTCGAGGTCAAGGCCCGTCCCGTAGAGAAGTTCGAGGGCCTGCGCCCGGGCATGTCTCTTATCATTAAGGATTAAGCATTGAAAGCACTTTCCAACATATACCACATCATGATGCGGGAGCTGCTGATTCTGCGCCAGAATCACATCTACCGCTTCTGCATGGTGCTGTTCCCTGTCCTCGTCATCTTCTTCTTCACCTCTATCATGGACGACGGACAGCCTACAGACCTGCCTGTCGGTGTGGTCGACCTCGACAATACGTCTACGACGCGCTCGCTGACACGCCGCCTGGACGGTTTTCAGATGTCGAAGGTCGTGGCCCGCTATCCCAGCATCACCGAGGCCCGTCGCGCCATCCAGCGTAACGAGATCTACGGCTTCCTCTATATTCCCAAGGGAACCACGGCGAAGCTGCTGGCAGCCCGTCAGCCCAAGATATCCTACTATTATTCCTATACCACCTTGGCGGCGGGCTCCATGCTCATGAAGGACATGAAGACCATCTCTACCATGGGTTCCGCTGCCGTAGGACAGGCCACCATGCGGGCCCGGGGCCTGACAGACCGACAGATACAAGCCGTCCTGCAACCTATTAAGGTCGATCTGCATCAGATAGCCAATCCCTGGACCAGCTATAATGTCTACCTGAGCACTGTCATGGTGCCCGGTGCCATCATGCTGTTCATCTTCCTCATCTCTGCCTATTCCCTGGGTACCGAGCTGAAGTTCAACACCGCCAAGCAGTGGATGGCGGCAGCCGACAACAATATCATGGTGGCCATTCTGGGCAAGTTCCTGCCGCAGACCATCATCTGGCTGGCCATCTTCTTCAGCTACGAGTATTACGTGTTCTATCATCTGCAGTTCCCCCATCTGGGCAGCAGCTGGATGCTCGTGCTGCTGGGACTCATGGCCGTGCTGGCGTCGCAGGGCTTCGGCATCTTCGCCTTCGGCCTCATGCCCTCGCTGCGCATGTCGATGAGCGTCTCGTCGCTGTGGGCTGTGCTCAGCTTCTCCATGGCAGGCTCCGCCTTCCCCGTCATGGGAATGGATGCTCCCCTGCAGTCGCTGTCGTGGCTGTTCCCCCTGCGTCATTACTGGATGATGTACCAGACCTGTGTGTTCAATGGTTTCCCGCTCATCGAGTCGTGGTTCCACTTTGTCGCCCTGGCAGCCTTCATGCTGCTGCCGTGGCTGGTAGTCAAGAAGATTAAGAATGCAATGCTGACCTATGTCTATATTCCATAACCTATACCGCGGACTGCAAGATACCTGCTTTATCTGGCGTAAAGAGATGATGCAGGTCATCAAGGATGAGGGAGTCATCATCTTCTTCATCGTCGTGCCGCTGGTCTATCCGCTGCTCTATTCCTGGATATATAATAATGAACAGGTGCGCGAGGTACCCGTCTGCGTGGTCGACCAGTCGCACTCGCAGCTGTCGCGCCAGTTCATCCGTATGTGCGACGCCTCACCCGACGTCCATGTCAAGTTCTATGCGCAGGACCTCGACGAGGCCAAGTCGCTCGTCAGCCGCCAGCTGGTGAAAGGCGTCTACCTCATCCCCAGCACCTTCGAGGCCGACACCTATGGTTTGCGCCAGGGCACCGTCAGCGTCTATTGCGACATGAGCCTCATGCTCGCCTATAAAGCCATCTTCCAGACCGCACAGGCCGTGACCATGCAGATGGGCAGCCGCCTGACGACGAAGCTGGGCGGCCACTACACCAAGCGCGAGGAAGTCATTGCCGCACGTCCTCTCGACTACGACGATGTGCCCCTGTTCAGTCCTGCCGGAGGCTACGGCTCCAGCATCCTGCCTGCCGTGCTGATGCTCATCCTGCAGCAGACCCTCGTCCTGGGCATCGGACTCTCTGCCGGTACTGCCCGCGACGAGAACCCCTACCGCATGCTCATCCCCATCGGCGACATGCGCTACAACCACGTCTTCCCCATCGTGCTGGGCAAGGCCCTCTGCTACTTCATGATCTTCATGGTCATGGGAGCCTGGCTCGCTGCTGGCGTACCCAGCATGTTCCACTTCCCGCAGCTCGCCACGTGGCAGTCGCTCCTGCAGTTCATGCTGCCCTACACCCTGGCCTGCATCTTCTTCGGCATGATGGTGTCGTGTACCGTCAAGTATCGTGAGAACGTCATGCTGCTCGTCGTCTTCGTCTCAGTGCCCCTGCTGTTCCTGACCGGTGTCAGCTGGCCGCAGAACAATATCCCCAGCTACTGGCAAGGCGTGTCGTGGCTCTTCCCCTCCACCTTCGGAGCCAGGGCCTACATCCGACTGAACTCCATGGGAGCCGACTTCTACGACATCCTCCCCGAGTATCGCATCCTTTGGATTCAGGCGCTCTGCTATTTCGTCCTCACCCTTGCCGTCTACCGCTTCCAAATCCACCAGTCCCGCCAGCATGCCCTGGAGCGTCTGAAGTTCCTGAAGCACAACCGCGAGGCCCACCTCTCTGAGAAAGAATAAAGAAAAAAAGGCCCCTCGTCAGTTCATGACGGGGGGCCTTTACTTTTATATCCGTGTCATCTGTGATATCTGTGTGACTTGGATTTACAATTTCTGTGTCATCTGTGATATCTGTGTGACTTGAATTCAGAAGTGGATTGGTCCACAACCCATGCACGAGGTCGTTCCCAGTGCGGTCAACGCTGCCGTAGCAGCGGCAATGAAGATGCGTAGAATCACCTCCCAGATAGAATTTTTCTTACCTTCACTC
>JAFPEE010000121.1 GCA_017389705.1 Prevotella sp. | reverse complement strand
TCGTCCATGGGGAAATTTCTCTGGTCGAGGATGCGCAGAAACTCCTGACCCACAGCGCCTGAGGCGCCCACAATTGCTACTTTCATAAGTCTAATTCTTTTCCAATGTTTATACTTTCGGGCTGCAAAATTAAGAAAAAAGGAACGAAATGCCAAATAAATCACATGAAAATCATCATTTTACGTGGAAGAAATCAAAGTCCACCATACCACCTGGCACCTTTGTGCTGAAGTTGAAGAGCATGAAACGCTGTCCACAGAAATCAGGTATATCGTAATGCATTTGTAACGTATCGCCAATAGGCTGCCACTGTTTGCCGTCGAGGCTGTAGAGGAATGTAGCCTTGTCAGTGAGGTCGCGGAAGTCGTGGTCTACACGTAGCCATACTTTCGTCTGATTGAGAGGCTTGGTCTCGATGTCCTGCCCATCAGCATCTCTTTGTTCTTTAGCCCGGTGCATCACAAGATGCAGCTGTCCGTTCTCTTTTTTCACACCCACAAAGCCATAGCGCCGTTGGAAGGAGGCCAAGCCTGCCCAGTCGCCATCTTTCATCTGCGAAACATCCACTAGCGTCTGTCCGGAACAGGTAGGGCCGAAGGTACGCTGGGTAAGCGAATTGCGGGCATCACGGATATTGTGAGCCACAGATGTGGTCTTCAATCGTAGCCACCCCTTACGTTCTTTGAGGCTCCAGCCGTTATTATCAGGAATATGATTCCACTGCCAACACAGCTTTAATCCTGGATTCCAGGAACCAAAACGACTCTTGCTCTTCTTGGGTTTCCATATATTGAACTCATCGCTCTGAACGATATTCATGCCTTTTGAGGCTGGTAGGTCAATATAATAAGGTGTGGTCATATTTCGCCCCATGGGTAATTTGTCGGTAGTGCCATTTCCAACGATAGGCCAACCATCATCACTCCACTTCATTGGCAACCACATAGGCATACGTCCCACAGATCCGTAATCCTTAAAGAGGAAACACCACCATTGACCATCGGGAGTTTCTACTATACCCCCCTGAGCTATGCCATTTGTCTGCATTACCACGTTGCCGTTCTCATCTACCATCTCGCCACCAAAGACCATACGTCCTTCCCAATGGCCATTGAGCAGACTTTTACTTCGCCACACAATCTCCTGACGCTGGCCATCGCATCCCTGAATCATGAAGATATAGTAGTAATCGCCTATTTTGTAACCGTGATAGCCTTCAGCACGCAGTCCACGGGCCGGATTTTCCAAGTTTGCGTAATCAATCACCTTGTGTCGTTCGCCTACTGTGACATTCCAATCCTTGTCGACAGATATCTCCCGAAGATACATCGCATGGTCAGCAAAAGTGTCGGCAGGATGCAAAACGTACTTCTTCATTTCCTTGCCAGTATCCTCAAACAGAAGGCCTGGGTCATAGCATTTGTCTGTGGTAGAACAGTGCCATTTGCCGTGCTCAATATCGTCAGTAACGTAGTGCAAGCCATATGCGACCTTGACGGTCAGGCATCATCGCCATTACCCAGTCGTTACACAGCCAACCTCGCTGTTGGTCCTTCATTTCAGAACTAAAATTACGAAGTTGGCGGGTCGTGGTATTGAATACGCAAAAACCACGTGAAAAAGTCGAAATATAGATATTTTCACTACCATCGTCCGTCATGTCATTGAACCTGTCGCAGTCGAAATTCACCTGCAGTCTCGACTGTCCCGTGAGCGGATTATAGGCATACAGACCATCGTCGGTACCTATCCAGTAACGGTGGTTCCTGTCGCGGAAGATAAACTCCGAGGGCTTGGGACTGGCAGGGTGTGCCACGATGCGCCCCATCTCGTCGAAGCCATACACACCGTTGCCCTGCACCGTACACCAGGTGATGCCGCCATCGCCTTCACACAGCGACGACACCGTCGAACCCAGCTCAATGCCCTGCGACGTAAACTCCCACGATTGGAACAGGGGTGGTGTGCGGCGCAACTTCATCAGTCCCTTCGACTGACAGCCTATCCAGAGATTACCATTCCTGTCCTCACTCACTGCCCACACTTTAGCGGTGGTCAGGTCCATGTTCCTGGCTATGCATTCCACCTGTTCCAGGCGCCTGCTGTCCTTAGCCAGACAGAAAAGGCCACGTCCTCGCGTACCTATGTAAATATTGCCTAGATGGTCCTTGAATACGCGGCGTATGATGACATCCTCACCGGCAAGGGCTTTCATATCAATGTCAGCCACGCTTAGTTGTCCGTCCCGATAGCTGTGAATGCCATGCAGTCCGATAATCAACACCTCACCATCGCGTTCAGCAAAGTCTACCACAAAACCTTGTGTCGAGGTCATGCGGTGCAGGCCCTCGCCGTCGCGCATCGAGAAGTCGTTGCCAAAACCACATTGCCAGAAACGTCCATGGCTATCCTCCAGAATGCTGTTGGTGAAACTGATGTCCGGATCGCGTTGCTCGCTGACGATGGCCCGCTGCCCGTCCACGGCATATAGTCCGCTGAAGCCTGACGTACATGCTACCAGCCGTCCGTCTCTCGTTTGTGCTATCTTGCTCACACGTGGATAGATGCCACCCTCAAACCGGTAATGCACGAATTCATCAGTGGCATAGTTGTAGCGGTCCAGCCCCTTGCTGGTTCCTATCCATAATTGGCCATCCTTGTCGCAGAACAAGCATCCTGCCACATTGCTACTCATTGTCGTCGAGTCGTCGGGATGGTGCAGATACTGCGTAAACCGATAGCCGTCAAACTTGTTCAATCCGTAGTCGGTGGCTATCCACAGGTATCCGTATCGGTCCTGGCAGATGTCGTTGATCAGTCCGCTCGAAAAACGTTCCGAGGGAATGAAATATCCCGCTTGTCCTAACGCCCCAATACGACATAAGACAAAAACCACTATCCAAAGAATCTTCTTTTGCATATCCGATTTTTTATTGATTTGGGTGCAAAATTAAACAAAATTCCCACATTCGCCATAGGTTTTCGTCTCATAAGTATCGAAAAACGTCTCAACCCCTAATCCGTGAGGATAGGGAACCTTTTTATTATGGGAAACCAACATTAAGTGCCTTTTTGACTACCACTTATCGCGTGTCTGAATGTCGTCGGCCCAGCGGTGATCCTTGGGGAAGGGTTGGCCTCCCCAGGCTTTTACCTGTGTCCATGGCTGCGGGGCATCGGTCCAGAAGGGGTGCGAAGCAGGCAGGCCAAGAGGCATAAAGGCTAGGGTGGTCATATAGAGCGAACCGTTGTTGGTGTACCAGTCGGCTGTCTCGGGCTGCGAGCCGCAGAAACCAATGGTCAGATAGCCGCCATCGTTGAAGTTCTGTTGATAGTCGAACATGCGATGTAGCACTTTGGTTAGTGCGGCACGTACCTGTCCGTTGCTCAGGTTGGAAGGCAGTTTCTGATACCACGCCATCAGGGCGAGGGGCTGCATGGCAGCCATACGATAGGGTGTAGAGCGACCGATAACAGGGAAAGTGCCTTCGGGCGAGATGAAACGTTCGAGGATGATGGCGAACTTCTGGGCACGCTTCAGGGCCCGGTCGTAGTACTTCTGGTAGTCGAGACGCGAGTTATACTTTGAGTCGACCATGGCCTGGAGGGTCTCCAGATACATGGCGTGGAAGACATAGCTCGAGTAGTAGTCGAAGGCAAACACAGGACCGTCGGCATACCAGCCGTCGCCCACGTACCACTCCTCCACCTTGCGGCAGGCGGTATTGACTCGGAACTCATCGAACCCGGCTCCGGCTTTTGCCAGCAGACTCTCGATGGTCGACGAGAAGAGGAACCAGTTGGTATAAGGAGGATCGATCTTGCGCAGATTCTGGAACTCGCGGATGTAGCGCTGCTTGGTCACATCGTCGAGGGGCACCCACAACGTTTCCCAAGCACGGAGGAACGACTCGGCGATGTAAGCGGCATCGACGAGGTTCTGGCCTGATTTACCCCAGCAGAGATAGTCGGGCGATTCAGTATCAACCGCATTCTTATACGAAGCCAGCGCCCACTCACGGAGTTGACGGCGCTGCTGCCCCTCGGCAGTATCGTCGTCGGGCAATGTGAGCCAAGGGGCGATGCCTGCCATCAGACGACCAAAGGTTTCCATATAAACCACTGAGCGATCGCGATTGTCGAACGATGGTGAGAACTCAGTCTGCATGTTCTTCTGAAGTTCGTCCTTTGCCATGTTTTCCAGCACGGGCTGCGCCATCTTATAGGCCAGCGAGCACCAGTATTCGCGATCCGACGGTTGTACCGTCTGCTTCTTTTTCGCCTCTGTAGGCAGGATGAGCGCAAGCGCTGCAAGGATCAGAAAATATCTTTTCATGATGAGAATTTGAGATGGATATGTTTAATAGATGAAAACGCGGTAGTCCTTGATGTTGCCAGGAGCACCCTGTTCGGCGCGGGGCAGGTATTCGAGAGCTGTGACGGTCTGCTCTGAACCCAGGTCGATAACGAGCAAGTGGGGCACTTGTATCCCCGCCTCTGTCTGCCAATAGGTACTCTCCTGCAGATCGAAGGTCTTGTCGCCCGTATGGTTGCCGTCTTCCTCTTCAGAGTCGGCATACTTCGTAGTCCACGACTCGCGTGAGAGGCGCTGGCCCTCGCTGCCTTGCAGATAGAGCTCGGCGATAGCCACGCGGTCGTTAGTCGCCTGCGTCGATAGACATTCGATGGCGAGGTAGCGGCCTTTGTGAGGGGCTGCGAAACGGATGGTCTGCCAACCATTACCACTCTTGAAGGCCCCTGTGGCAACGGGGGTGGCGCTGTTAAGGTCGGGTTTGTCGCCGATGTTGTTGTGCTTGTTCGATTTTTCCAACTGCAGTTTGTTCAGTTCAGGCTCAGTCTGTCCCCAGACGATGGGTTCCTTCGGTCCCACGACATCGAGGACAATAATCTCATTCTGACCCTTCTTCAGCCAACAGCCAGGGATGTATAGCGTCTGCTGCGGACCGATGCTCCAGATGCGCCCCATGGCATGGCCGTTTACCCAGACCTGCCCCTTACCCCAACGTTCGAAGTTCAGGAACGTGTCGCCCACCTTCTTCAGCTGAAAGTGCCCACGGTAGTAGCCTGACTGAGAGGCGAGAGGCGAACTTTGCTGGGGAGTGGAAGGGGATGAGATGGCTTTCGCGGCAGTGCCGTAGTCGTCGGGGATGGCGATGTTGGTCCACTGCAGGGGCTTCCATGCCGTTTCCATCTGGTCATATGCTGAGGTGATGGTCACCTCACCAATGATGCCCTTGTAGTCTTTGATGGCGCGTCCGAAGTTGATACGTCCCATGCCCTCTACGACGATTGCGAGCTGAGCGTCTTTCCTGACGGCAGGCAGGGTGAGCGACTTCTCGTTCTTCACACGATTGATCTTGCCGATATACTTCCCGTCGATATACACCTGGGCGAAATCGTGAACATCGGCAGCCAACACGCTCTTGGCCTTGATTTCAGGCAGTGCGGTGATGTAGACCATCACGCCCCAGCCCATATCCATTTCCTCGAAGGTCTTCAAGCCACCTTTCTCTTGTTTGCCATCAGCCTGCAGCAGCGGCACATACTCTGTCAGCTTAAACTGAGGCACGGTGATGATGGGTGCTGCGGGCTTGGGGACAGCGGGGAGCCGCTTCCCGTCCTTGTATTTGGCCATCATCTCGCGCAACTGCCAGAACTTAGGCGTAGCCCGTCCATACTCGTTGATGGGGGCATCGTAGTCATAGCTCGTCACATCGGGGGCAAAGCCGGGACTGTTAGCACCCGCCCAGTGGCCAAACGAAGTGCCACCATGAGTCATGTAGAGCGAGAAACTGATGCCCTTAGATAGCATCTCGTCCATCCCCTCCACCATATCTTTGACGGGGCGCGTCTCATGCTGAGCACCCCACTTGTCGAACCATCCGCTCCAGAATTCGGAGCACATCTTGGGGGCCTCGGGCCGCAACTCCCCCAAACGGCGGAACTGCTCATCGATATTGGCTCCGGTACCGAAGTTCATGGTCCACACCAAGTCGTCGAGGCCATTCTTTTCGAAGTTCGATGCCCAGTCGCATTGGAAGAGTGCCAGCTCATGACCATAGATGCTGCGCAGACAATCGCGAATCTCACTCACATACGGCTTATCCTCGCCATACGATCCGTACTCGTTTTCCACCTGCACCATGATGATGGGACCACCGCGCTGGATGGTCAGCGGAGCAAGCTGCTCGCCCACCTTCTGCTCGAAGAGTTTGACGCGCTCCATAAAATAAGGATCCTGCTCGCGCAATCGGATATCCTTCTTCTTCAGCAGCCACCAAGGCAGACCGCCCATCTCCCACTCGGCACAGACGTAGGGCCCTGGGCGCACGATGACGTACATACCGTTCTTCTGCGCCAGACGGCAAAACTCTGCCACATCGTTGTTGGCGGTAAAGTCGAACTCACCCTCGCGCTGTTCGTGGATGTTCCAGAACACGTAGATACAGATGGTGTTCATGCCCAGGGCTTTGCACATCTGGATGCGGTGCTCCCAATAAGGGCGTGGAATACGGGGATAGTGTACTTCTGCCGCCTTCACCACGAAGGGCTGGCCGTTGAGCAGGAAAGTGTTCTTCCCCACTTCGAACGAGGGGGCAGGATCAATATATCTTACATATTCGCAGGCTGCCAGCAGGAAGGCTCCCACACCGAAGTTGGCCTGAGAGTTGGCATCGACGGTCTGTCCCGGGATGGCGCGTTCGCCTATAGGCTGAACGTAACCAATCTTGCCATCCGACTGCAACGCCACAGTTGTCAGATAGTTCCATGCTTTTTCTATGGCTGGTCCGAATGCCTTTTTGGGCAGATAGCCGTTGTTGACGCCCCAGAGCAGTCCGTAGCAGAAGAAGGCTGTGCCCGAAGTCTCGTAGCCGGGAGCCTGCTGAGGATCCATCATCGAGCGTGTCCAGTGCCCCTCGGGCTGCTGTATCTTCTTTACAGTTTCTGCCAGCGTAACAAACTTATCAGCAAAGAACTGATAGTGCTTGTAGCTCTTTGGCATGTCCTGCAGCACTTTGGCCAGTCCGGCCAACACCCATCCGTCGCCACGTGCCCAGAAATCCTTTTTTCCGTTTGCCGTCTGATGCTTGGGGTAGACATATTTGCCGTCACGGAAGTAGAGGCCCGTCTCGTCATCGAACATGATACTGTCGCAGTAGCACAGGTTCTCGTAAAGCTTGTCGAGGTATTTCTCTTCGCCTGTAAGCTTGTACATCTTCGTCATCACAGGCATCACCATATAGAGTGCATCGGCCCACCACCAGTAGTCGTGCATCTTCGAGTCGGCCTCGTAGCCCATCACCTCCTTGGCGCGAGCCACTTTCTTCTCGTCGGGCGATAGGTTGTAGAGATCGATGTACGTTTGGAAGCATATCTGCCAGTCGCCAAAGAGCACATAGTCCTGACCTTCGCCGTACTGTTTGTATTTCCAGTTGGCAGGATCAGGCTCGGTGGCTCCCTTCCAGTGGTTGTGTTCTGCCCAGCGGATGCTATAGTCGAGCATCTGCAGGTCCTTCAACAGTTTATACACTTCCATGTTGCCAGTGTGGTATGCTGCATTGTCCCAGAAGGAGCGCGCCTCAGCAGGATTGTTTGCTTGCCAGTAGGTGTTTACCTTCCTGATAACGTTTTCCACCTGACTCTTTGTCCATGGCTGTGGCATGCTGGCCACACTCCCGATAGCTGCAGTGCTGTAGCATTCGGTGAATGCGCAAAGCACTAAAACGATGATTAATACTATCTTCATACAGGATGCAAAGGTAATCATTTTTTTTGATAATTTGCTATTTGAAGATCACTTTTTGCAATTCTCCTGTATGCCACCCTTATATCACTGCCGATAGTATTACTGGGCGACGACAACCAAGCCACCGTTCTGGGGGATGGTGACGGTGAGCTGCTGGCGCTTGTTCAGCCTGACCTGCTTCACGGAACCATTGAGCTGGGCGTCGTCGGAATAGACGGTAAGCTGGGTATTTTTGGCGAACATTGGTAGGGTGATGATACGCTTCAGCGGCTGCTGCTCAGCATTAATGCCTGCCACATACCACTTGTCGCCGGCGCGTCGGGCAATGATGGCAAACTTGCCGGGATAGCCATCGAGGAAGAGAACGTCATCCCAGGTGGTGGGAACCTGCTTCATGAAGTCGATGGCCCAGGTAGGAGCGTCTGTGAGGTTGTTGGGAGCCAGGGCAAAGTGCTGTACGCTGCTCTGGAACAGCACGGCAGTAGCCAAGGCGTAAACATCGCTGGTGCGACGGTAGGTGCCGCTGTTGTTGTCTGTGCTGTAGCGTTTGTTGAGGGCAGAGCCACCGAAATCCATCGAGGCAACGGTGTTGCGGATGAAGGTGTGCGTACAGCCATTCTTGGCCTCGGCATCGCAGGCGCCCTGTCCGAAGCTGAGGTTCTCGGAAGCCAGCACAGCCTCAGAGGCGACATAGTTAGGATACATGCGCTCCCAGCCGCGAGGCAGGGTGCATCCGTGGAAGATGCACTGCAGTCCAAACTCGTTGGCATCGGTGAGGATGTCCTCGTAAAGCTGCATCATGGGCTGCTTGTCGCCACCGAAGAAGTCGACCTTGATACCGAGTATGCCGTTCTGCTGCATCCACTGCATTTCCTTGCGGCGGACGGAAGAGCGGTCCATCTTATGGCGCGGACCCTGAGGAGCGTCGTTCCACGAGCCGTTGCTGTTGTACCACAGGAATAGGCCCACGCCCTTCAACTGGGCATAGCGCGACAGTTCAGCGACGCGGTCGTGCCCAATAGTGGAATCCCAATGGGCATCGACGAGTACGGAGCGATAGCCCAAGGCTGCAGAGAAGTCGATGTATTCCTTCTGCTCGTCGTAGTTGCAGCTGCCGTCCATGCGGATAATCCACGACCAGGTGCCCTTGCCGTAGGTATAGTCGCGAGAGGCCTTGTATTTGGGCTCAACGAGGTCGTTGGCCACGGTGGTCTCGACAATGGGAGCCAGTGTGGTACCAAGTGTCATGGTGCGCCAGGGTGTGAGGGCAGGCAGCGAGACGCTGGCTGTGGGAGTGCCCCAGCCATCCATTTCCTCTTTTTGGGGGAAGCCAATGCGATACTTCGTGTCGCCGTCGTTCTCCAGGCAGCAACCAACGTAATTGCCATCGGTGCCGGTTTCAGAAATGATGATCCAACCAGCAGGAACCTTGAAGAGGCAGGGGAAAGTGTAGCCCTGGCCCCAGCCGTTCTTGCCGGGCTGGTCGTCCCAGGTATAAGACGTCTCGTAACTGGGATAGGTACGTGCAAAGCCACCCATGGGCTTTACCTGCGGACAGAGGAAGGTAGTGGTGCCCTGAGGGAGCACGAAGCTGCTGGCCTCGCTCTCGACGACAGCACTGAAATGGTCCTTCTTCTGACCATAGATCTTGTAGCGGTAGGCTATGTCGCGCCCCGTCAGACGGAAGATGACGTCAAGGGCAGGACGGCCCTGCTGCTCGAATTGGCAGACAGCCTCGGTAGCCTCGTAGACGATGTGGCTGCGCTTGATGTTTTTCAGCGTATATTCGTCCTTCACGGTAGTGACCTGGCAGTCCTTCAGGGTAAGCCCCTGCGAGAGGTCACCGAAATTCATCTTGACACCCAGCGGAGAGCGTTCTACAAATGTAGTACCGTCGAGTGTGACTTGGTAGGCGGGATGGCCACCCTCATCGCTGACAGTGACGGACATATGACCGTCAGGACTTTGGAATGTTTTCTCAGTTGCTTGGGCTGTCAGCAAGGCGAAGGCCAGTGCCACAGCAGTCATCAATGTTTTCTTCATCATACTTTTATCTTTTATCTATTAACTTTTATCTCATAACTCTTTCCTGCCTTGGTGTCGAGGTCGTACTCATAGACAGGGCGCAGGGGAAGCTGGTCGAATGATGTCAGCTCTGGCGAGTGTAGGGGTTGTTTGATGTCGGCACGCTGCAACAGGGCGTTGGGACAATCGCCGACAGCGGGAATCAGGCCCTTGCCTTTCAGAGGCACATAGGAACGCAGGCGCAACATGCCGCCAATGGTAGAACGGATGCGCGCTGAAAGAAGCTGTCCGTCGCTCCACTGCTCATCGACAATGAAGCCACCCCGAGCCCTTAGTCCCTTGACCTCACCCTCGCTCCAGGCATCGGGTAGGGCGGGTAACAGGTGGACAGCACCATCGTGACTCTGCACCAGCATCTCGCAGACACCAGCTGCACAGCCGAAGTTACCGTCTATCTGGAAGGGTGGATGGGCGTCGAAGAGGTTGGGATAGGTGCCGCCATGCCCGCCCCATTCTATCGAGTCGGGAATCATGGTGAGCATGTTGCGGATGATGCGGAAGGCATGGTTGCCGTCGAGCATACGTGCCCAGAAATTGATTTTCCAGCCCAGGCTCCACCCCGTGGCCATGTCGCCGCGTTGTTTCAGTGTATTGGAAGCGGCAGTAAAGAGGTCGGGATGGGTATAGGGCGATATCTGATTGGAGGGAAAGAGTCCGTAGAGGTGGGAGATGTGGCGATGCTCGTCCTTCGGATCATCGCCGTCCCACAGCCACTCCTGCAACTGACCATGACGGCCTATCTGCATAGGAGGCAGCTGCTGGATGGCAGCTGTAAGATGTGAGATGTAGGAGGAGTCTTCGCCAAGAATCTTGGCGGCAGCGATGGTCTGACTGAATACGTCGAAGACAATCTGGTTGTCCATCGTAGAGCCTGCGGTGACAGTGGTCTTCTTGCCCATAGGACCATGTTCGGGCGATACGGTAGGAGCCGTAACGAGCCATCCATATTTGGGATGCGGGCACAGGTAGTCGATGAGGAAGTCGGCTGCGCCCTTCATGACTGGATAATAGTCGGCAAGCAATTGGCGGTCACCCGTAAAGAGGTACTGTTGCCAGATATGTGTCGTCAGCCAGGCTCCACCGGTGGGGAACATGCCCCACGTAGTGCCGTCGACAGGTCCGGCAATGCGCCAGAGGTCGGTATTGTGGTGAGCCAGCCAACCGCCACAGCCATACATCTGCTGGGCGGTTTTGGAGCCAGTCGCGCTGAGGTCACGAATCATAGAGAGCAACGGTCGCTGGGTCTCGATGAGGTTAGCCACTGTAGAAGGCCAGTAGTTCATCTCGGTATTGATGTTGATGGTGTACTTGGAGTCCCAGGCGGCATTCTTCTTGCCGTTCCACACGCCCTGCAGATTAGCGGGCTGTCCACCCGGCTGCGAACTGCTGATAAGCAGGTAGCGACCATACTGCATCATGAGCGACACCATGTCGAGGTCGGTGCCGTCGAAAGAAGACAGACGCTGGTCGGTGGGGAGGGCTTTCTGACTGGGAGTACTCGTCAGAGCGAGAGAGACGCGGTCGTACTGCTCGTGGTATTTGTCGAGGTGGCGCTTCAGCAGCTGCTTGTACGATAAGTCCTTCAAGGCGTCGAGTGTCCGGTTGTTTTTCTGAATGGGATTGCCGCTGATGTCGTGGTAGTTGACGAAATTAGTGGCGGCAACGATGTAGAGCGTGGCAGTGGTGGCATCGTCGACCTCCAACGCATTGACCTTCCGCTTGATCTCGCCATCGGTTTCTATCCTGATGCGGCACTCGGCCTTCAGCCCCGCCTTGATACCTTCCTGTTCGACGCCCTCGACAACGGCTGCCAGTTCGTTGACACTCACACCCTCGCGTTCGGTAACTCCGAACACATCGGCCTTCAGCTGGGAATCGAAATGGACATCGAACTCCAACTCGCCTTTTTCCGATGCTGTCAGGCGCATAATGATGGCATGGTCAGACAAAGAGGCAAATACGGTACGTTTGTACTTAACTCCATGATAGGTATAGGTGGTGGTGGCCAGCGCATCGGCAAGGTCCAGTTCGCGTCGATAGTCGGTGACGTCCTTATGTCCCAGCGTGAGCTTGACACTGCCCAGCGGCAGAAAGCGCATGCCATGAGGACCACGGAAGAAATATTTGTCTATCAGCTGGTGAGCCTCCTCCTCGCGACCCGTCAGTGTGAGGTCGCGTACCTCCTTTAAGTGCTGGCGGGCATCGGGGCTGTTGTTGTCGTGGGGTGAACCGCTCCAAAAGGTTTCCTCGTTTAGTGCGAGTTCCTCGATATCAGTGCCGCCATACACCATGGCTCCCAGCTGGGAATTGCCAATGGGCAGGGCACGCAGCCATGTATGGGCAGGTTGTTCATACCAGAGCTTGTGGTGTTGAGCCGTTGCTGACAAGACCATCAGACTCACAAAGACCGTAGTCAGTTTTTTCTTCATTTTTACCGTTGTTTTATGGTTTGCAATAATCTGTGTGCAAAGGTATGAAAAAAAGAGCATATTTTCGAAAAAGACAAATTTAATTTGGCTTTTTACTTGTTTATTCGTACCTTTGTCCCTCGAAATGCTGTATTTGACATCATATTTCCCCATTACGAGCCCGACGTTGATATTTTTCGTTGTGCTGCTCATCATCCTCCTGGCCCCTATCATCATGGGTAAGTTGCGCATTCCCCACATCATCGGCATGGTGCTGGCGGGAATGCTGGTGGGACAGCACGGACTGAACATTCTGGAGCGCGACTCGTCGTTTGAGCTGTTTGGCAAGGTGGGACTGTTGTACATCATGTTCCTTGCTGGACTGGAGATGGACATGGAGAGCGTGAAGCGCAACTCACGGCGGTTCCTGCTGTTCGGGCTGCTGACCTGTCTGATACCGCTGACTATCACCTATTTCATGGCCATCTGGCTGTTAGAATACTCTACGCAGGCATCGTTTCTGTTAGGGTGTATCATGGCGTCAAACACGCTGATAGCTTACCCCATCATATCGCGATACGGCCTGGGACGTGACTCAAGCGTGATGTTGAGCGTAGGGTCGTCGATGATATCGTTGTTCCTGGCACTGCTGATGCTGGCAGCCCTGTCGGCATCGTATGGTGAAGACGTAGGCATCCTGTTCTGGGTGCTGTTCCTATTGAAGTTTGCCGCATTCTGCGTGCTGCTGGTATGGGCCATACCGAAGCTGTCGCGATACTTCCTGCGACGCTATTCGGATGCTGTCATGCAGTTCATCTTCGTGCTGAGCGTGATGTTCCTGTCGGCAGCCCTCTCGGAATTCATCGGTGTTGAGGGTATCGTGGGTGCCTTCCTGGCGGGACTCATTCTGAGCCGCTATATTCCTCATGTGTCGCCTCTGATGAACCGCATCGAGTTCATCGGCAACGCCATCTTCATCCCCTACTTCCTGATTGGTGTAGGTATGCTCATCAACGTCGGCACGCTCTTCGAAGGAGCACACATGTTGTTCATCGTGGCACTGATAGTCTTCTTCGGAACCTTTGGCAAGGCACTGGCAGCCTACCTGTCGAGCATCCTGTTCAGACTGCCGAAGTCGGCTGGCAACATGATGTTCGGACTGACCTGCGCCCATGCGGCAGGAGCCATCGCCATGGTGATGGTGGGCATGCGGTTAGAGGTGAGTCCGGGGCACTTCCTGGTAAACGATGAGATGCTGAATGGTGTTGTCATCATGATTCTCATCACCTGCATTATATCGACGATGATGACAGAGCATGCTGCCCAGCAGATCACGCTGGCTAACAGGCAGCAGCCTACGGAACACAGCCTGCGGTCGAAGGACGACGAGAAAATCATGCTCTGCGTAAAGTATCAGGAGATAGCCCCTCAGCTGCTGGAGCTGGCCATGATGATGAGCAACCAGAAGCAGAAGCGCGGACTGGTGGCGCTGAATGTGGTATACGATGATGCTAAGTCGGGTAAGCACCGCGAGCAGGGCCTGCAACTGCTGGAGCGCCTGGAACAGCGTGCCGCTGCCAGCGACATCCAGATGCAGACGCAGGTACGTCTGGCCACCAACATCGCTAATGGCATCAAGCATGCCTTCCGCGAGGTCGGTGCGTCGGAGATCATCATGGGTATGCATGTGCATACCGATGTCAACCCGAAGTTCTGGGGTATGTTTATCCAGAGCCTCTATAACGGACTGAACCGCCAGATTGTGCTGACCCGCTTCGTGCAGCCCCTGAATACGCTGAGGCGCATACAGGTCGCCGTACCCTCTCGAGCCGAGTTTGAACCTGGTTTCCACCGCTGGATGGAGCGTCTGGCACGCATGGCAGGCAATCTGGACTGCCGCATCCAGTTCCATGGGCGCCATGAGTCGCTGGAGCTCATCCGTGAGTATATCAACAACCATCATCCCAGTGTCCGTGCTGAATACACCTTCATGGCCCACTGGAACGAGTTGCCCAAGCTTGCAGCCAACATCAGCAACGACCACATGTTCGTGGTCATCACAGCGCGTAAGGGAACCATATCGTATAAGAGTGCTTTGGAGCGTCTGCCCAACGAGCTGCAACAGCACTTTTCGGGCAAGAACCTCATGATTCTGTTCCCCGACCAGTATGGCGACGCCAAGGAAGAGAGCATGACCTTCACCGCGGCTCAGCATCAGGAGGAGAGCAGCATCTACAACACCTTGGCGCGATGGATTAACAAAAAGAGAAAACAATGATAGACATCAAAGGCATTAGGAAGAGCTTTGGCTCCTTGGAAGTATTGAAGGGTATAGACCTCCACATAGACCGTGGCGAGGTAGTCAGCATTGTAGGCCCCAGTGGAGCGGGCAAGACCACCCTGCTGCAAATCATCGGTACACTCGACAAACCCGGCGCTGGCACCGTCTGCGTCGATGGCATCGACACCACCCAGCTGTCCAGCAAGAAGCTCTCCGACTTCCGCAATCGGCACATCGGCTTCGTCTTCCAGTTCCATCAGCTGTTGCCGGAGTTTACAGCCATTGAGAACATCATGATTCCTGCCTATATAGCAGGCACGTCCACCAGGCAGGCCCGCCAGCGCGCTGACGAGCTGCTTCGCTTCATGGGACTGAGCGACCGTGCCAACCACAAGCCCAACGAACTGTCAGGTGGCGAGAAACAGCGCATCGCCGTAGCCCGTGCCTTGGTCAACAGCCCTGCTGTCATCCTGGCCGACGAGCCTAGCGGCTCCCTGGACTCCAAGAACAAAGACGAGCTGCACCAGCTGTTCTTCGACCTGCGTAACCAATACGGACAGACCTTCGTCATTGTGACACATGACGAAGGTCTGGCAAGCATTACCGACCGCACCATCAAGATGCGCGACGGCTTATTGGAAATCGAAGCCCCCCTTGACTTAGAACTCGGCACTCTTGGGAGTACGGGGGAAGGGGATGACGTCGCGGATGTTCTGCATACCGGTGACGAACAGGATGAGGCGCTCGAAGCCCAGGCCGAAACCGGCATGGGGGCATGAGCCCCAGCGGCGTGTGTCGATGTACCACCACAGGTGGGTCATGTCCATCTGACGACGCTCTATTTCACCCATCAGCTTGTCATAGCTCTCCTCACGGACGGAGCCACCGATAATCTCACCAATCTGTGGGAACAGCACGTCTGTGCCCTGCATCGTAGGACCGGGAGCCACAGCGCCCTTGTAGCCTACTGAGCCGCCGTCGGCAGTCTCCTGGTTCTGCTTCATGTAGAACGACTTGAAGGCACGTGGGTAGTCTGTCATGATGACAGGCTTCTTGAAGTGCTCCTCTACCAGGTAGCGCTCGTGCTCTGATGCCAGGTCGTCGCCCCAGTTGCAGGGGAACTCAAACTTCTTACCCTTCTTGATGGCCTCCTGCAGAATGTTGATACCCTCGGTATAGGGCAGACGTACGAAGGTCTCCTTCAGAACACCCTCCAGACGCTCTATCAGCGTCTTGTCAATCATCTGGTTGAGGAACTGCAGGTCGTCCTTGCAGTTGTCCAATGCCCAGCGTACGCAGTACTTGATGAAGTCTTCCTCGAGGTCCATCAGCTCTTCCTGCTCCAGGAAGGCCACCTCAGGCTCTACCATCCAGAACTCAGCCAGGTGTCGTGGTGTGTTGGAGTTCTCGG
>JAFPEE010000120.1 GCA_017389705.1 Prevotella sp. | reverse complement strand
TCTTGGCTTTTAGCCATTCTCGCTTTCCATTCATCTGCACCATCGTAGCCCCATGGGCACCTCTCACATGAAACACGAAATGGTCAGGATTGGTCTTGTTCGACATGTGACAGTTGACACACTGACCAGGAATCTGCGTATTATCAATGATTGCCGACTCCTCGAAAGTAGCCAGCTCGCGCTGAAATATTCCCATATGGCTATACACCTCGTAGCCTGGAGCAATACGGCGGTAGGTCAGTCCCCACTCATCCAGCGCATAGTTGCTCACCGTTATCTTGAAGTCCTGGTACTGTGTCCACTGACCAGCCTTCAACACGCAAACGGTATAAGTCAGCTCACCGCCTTTGTTCTGCGCCAGCAACTGATGCCACTCATCGATGTCGAAGTCAGCCCACTCGCCCTGAACATGCATGGTGCCACCCTTGCTACCCTTCACATTCACGTCGACAGCCTCCGCATCCTCGTCCTGCACACTGAAATTCAAGGGAGCTATCCCAACGGGAATGGTAACCCCGACATAGTCAGGATACAGCTTGGGCAACTGGTTGGCCTTCTTGGCATTCTCCACTTGTCGGGTACAACCGGCAAGCATCGCAGCTAACAGCAATATATATATACAAATTCGTTTCATCTCCCTACCGTTAAATAATACCATGTCGTGTTCCGGAAACGCTCCAGTCCGGCAGCATTGGCGCCAGCGGACGCCGTGCGGGCAAAGTCGGCGAAATTGCTCAGCACCAGTTGGTTGATATAGCCTGCGGGGGGCTGCTGGTTACGCTGGGCAAAGGCAAAGACAATGGCTTCCTGGCATGACCGTGGACAATAGCCTATCTTCAAGCCGTCGACAAAGGTCATATAGTTCATGAACTTATTGACATCGCGCTCCAGCAACGGACTCAACAACAAATACTGCAGAGCCAGGCCGTTCTTTATGTTCTTCATGACCAGCTGTCCCATGACTTTGTCAAGCTCCTGCTCGCTGAACAGGAAGTCGTCGTCGAGCCTCAACTGGCGCAAGCGTCCATAGACAGGATGGGCATTGATGGCTTTCTCGTCACCCAGCAGAAGCATGGTACGCCGGGCCCATTTACTATAGCTCAACGTCTTTTCCAGCATCAAGAGATACTTGCGTGCCACCTTGTACTGTCCGTTTACCAGATTGCTCTCTGCCAAACGCTTCACAGCCCTGCAACTCTTGGCGTAATTAGGTATGGCTTCCATTGCCTCAAAAGCATAGCGCTGCGACGTATTAACCAACCCAAGCTGCCAATAGACCTCGCCCGTCAGCATAATGGTTGAGAAGTTGCGCTCAAAGCCGGGTAGCAGTCCCTGCATGCCATTCTGGTAGAAGTCAAAGGCACGCTCGCCTAACAGGCCCTTCATACCCAGTGCCAGGTTGTTGGCACAGACACTCATAGGCAGGTCTGGAGTCTTCTTCTCGGCCTTGGCAATGATGGCAGACCAGTTGTTGCATCTCACCATATAGTCATACTCCATGACCTCATACTTACGGGCGTCGTAAAACATGGGGCGCAACAGCATGAACAGCCCTGCCAATACCACGGCTTCACCCATGCCGGCCCATTGCTTTTGCCTACTTCCCAAGGGTACGGGCAACCACCTTGCAAGCACTGGCAGCAACACGCAAACCACCATCAGCACAGCAAAGAAATAGAAATACACCTCCACAAAACGATAGTAGTCAAGGCCCTGGAACAGGCGTTCGAGGGGATAGGGAACCCACCAGGAACTCATCAGTATACAGCCTATGGCCAAGACGACTGCCAGCAGTCCTACTGCCAAGTCCCGTCCCCTGTTATGTCCGGCCATCAGCTGCCGTATGGCTATATAGGCTGCTGTCATCAGCACCACAGGTCCTGCCATCCAGTAGAGCAGCGGCAGTCCCACTATGACATATATAATAAGGTATAGCAGCGACTTCCCATCCACTATCAGCTCATAGAGCCACATGGCCGCAAGGCCCGCCAGCATGGCAATGGGGAATGTCAGCAACACGCTCTCGTCAGCCATCATCAGGCAAAGCAGCAGGGACGGCAGGAAACTCAAGGCATAATGCGTTGCAGCCTCCGCACCACGCACAGCCTTCATCAGGAGCCATACCAGCCACTGCATCAATACGAAGACGACAGCCAGCACCAGGGCTCCCAAGGCATGATTGATGTACAGCTGCACCAGATACTCGCCTATGCAATGCGCCAATCCATCGGGCACACTCAGCAGCTGGCCGATGTACTGGCTGTCCAGCATAAACAGCTGATACTGTTCCTGATAGGCAGTCATCATAGGATATGCCAGCCACCAGAACAGGAAGACAGCCAAGCCAAACGCCAGCGAAGCAAACGGTTTCCAGTATTTACTCAACAGGCTCATTCGTATCGGCGTTCATGGTTACAATACTGCCGTCGGGCATCTTCTTCTTGTAGGTCAGAGGAAAGAGCTGGCCTAAGAAATCGCCCAGCACAGTACCCTTCATGCTTTCTGCCTTCTTGCGGGTCAGGTTCTTGTAGGCCAAGTGGATGGCATTGGCCTGCCCGGCCAATTTTGCCGCCTGCACGGTGTCGCCCGACTCTTTGAGCTTTCTGGCAGCAAGGTTAGCCATGCCGTAGTCGCGGTTATGACGCTCCGTCACTTCCTTCCAGGCCTGGAGGGAATCGTTCTGCGGCGTGCCGTGGGCAGAGCTGACGGAGTCGATGGAAACCTGCAGCTCGCCTGGCTCCGTCACCACCAACAGGGTCTGCACGCCAAAACGGAAATGGTAGTCCATCAGTATCTTGGCCATCATCACCGTATCGGTTGTGAACTCAAACTTGCCATCCTTTATCACCACGCTGTCAACATACTCTGCTGTCTGCGGGCCATACAGGGGCACCAGGAAAATCTGCTTCCCGTCGAACTGCTCCATACTTACAGTACCCTTGATGCGGCATACTCCGTCTTTACTCTGACAACCGGCTAACACCATGGTTGCCAGCATGATTCCTCCAAAAAGAATTCTCTTTATCATCGCTTTATCGTCTTTTAGTTCATTCTGATACATTTTACTCTCTTATCTTCACTTGGATGCGCTCGTCGCGGAACACCTGACTGTGGGCCTCGCGGATATCGAAGTCCACCTTGACTTTCGTAAAATCAGGCACGTTGTACGAGTCGAACATCTCCTGGTAGTACTTCTTAGGATTGCGCTGGGGCATCAGGAAGGGTTTCGTAACCTTACCCTTCTCGTCGATGGAGGCAAAGTAGAGACGTGCAAACATGCCATCCTCACGCTTCGACGAGAATACGAACCAATGCGAGTTGTCTGACCAGTTATGGTAGCTTTCCGTATTGTCGCTATTAGCCTCCTTCAGCAATCGTTTCTCACCTGTCCTCAGATCCATCAGCCACAGGTCGGCATCTGGATGGAACACAGGGAAGTTGCTGCGACTGGTGACGCAGTACATGAGCCATCGGCCGTCATACGAAGGACGGACCAGCGTGTAGCTGCAGTCGTCCTTAGGACCGTTGAGCAGGGTGTCCACCTCATGGCCGAAGGTACCCGTTTCAGCGTCGAAGGGGATGCGACATACCGAGCACTTCACCTTCTCATACTCAGCTGGCACTCGGCAAGCCTTCGACGTACTGTAATACAGATACTTACCGTCTGGCGAGAAGGCTGGGAATATCTCCAGGTCTGTCGTCGTCATCAGCTCTGGCGTCAGTATCAGTTCATTGCTACGGACATCCAAAACAATAATGTTACTAAATTCATGATAAGCCTCTATACGCTGTCCCTTACCAACAAAGAAGCTCTGATGCACAGAGTTGGTGGCGTAGGCGCAGTAGTTGCCCGAGGGATGCCAGTAGGCATAGGAGCCTGCAGCCTTCGTCGAGTCGGTCTTGGTGTTGAGCCATCGCTGCTGTCCGTCGGCCAGCTGCACCAGCGTGCCTCCACCCTCGCCTCGTATCTGCAACGTCAGCTGGCGAGGGTCGGTACGATTGGGGGTATGACAGTTGAAGCAACGACCCGGTACTGCCGATTCCCGCATGATAGCATATTCGTCAAACGTATGGATGTCGCGCTGGTAGATGCCAATGTCGCCTCCCACCTCATAGCCAGGGGCAATACGGCGGTAGGTGACCCCGTATTCGTCCATCGCGTATGGACTTACATAAATGTCGAAATCCTTGTACTGCAGCCACTTGCCATCCTTTCGGGCGCAGACGGTCAGCGTCAGCCAGCCTCCCTTGTTCTGCGCTGTCAGCGCATGCCACTCGTCAATATCGAAATCGGCATAGGCACCGTTGGCGTGCAGTTCCCCACCCTTGTTGCCTTTGACGGTGACATCGACCCTATCGACGTCCGCGTCAGTCATGTTGAAGTTTAAGGGCGCTATGCCGTCAGGAATGGTCACACCGATATAGTCAGGATAGACAGGCGGCAGGGCATCAGTCTTCCTGACATCCGTCGGCGTCGACACACACCCTACAAAACCCAACATCCCGACAAAACCTACCAAACCTATTAAAAACCGTTTCATTCCGCACCTCCCTTCGTCATCATCATGCGTTTCACATATTCGCCATACTTCGTGCCCTGAGCCTGTCCGAGGCTCTGGATAGCGCGGACGGCATCCTGGTAACCCACAGGCATATAGCGATAACCTCCGTACTGCTCGGCCCAGGGCATGTACTGGGCTACGCCCTGCGCATTGCCGCGAAGCAGCATCTCTGCTATGAAATAGTCAAGGGCCATCTTATTGTCATGATTGTCCATAAAGAGCAGGCCGAATATCTTGTCCTTCTCGGCATGGCTGAACAGAAAATCGTTCTTAAAGCGCAATTGACGCAGACGTCCCCAGAGGGGGTGCCGGTCCACCAGGTCATCCCTGTTCAAACAGCGTTCAGCCTCCTCAGCCCAGCTGCGATAGAACAACGACTTCTTCAGCAGGGCAATATACTTCGCGGCGGTCTTGTAGTGTCCGTTCACCATCATGCACTCCACGATACGCTTCGTGCAGCGCCCGCTCTTCTTGCCATTCAGGATAGACTCTTGGATGTCAAACATATAGCGCTGTGCCGAGTTGACCAGTCCCAAACGGAAGAAAGCCTCCGCAGAGGGCAGGTTACTCGTCAGGTCACGATGGCGAGGCATGATAAGCGCATCGTCGCCACTCTGATAGAAGTCGAACTGACGCTCTGCCAACAGCCGTTTCTGCGACAAGGCCAGATTGACGCAGTTAGACCAGAAAGCCGTTGGAACAACATATTGCTCAGCTCGGTTGATGACCTCATCCCACTGCTCATTGCGTATCAGGCAGTCCATGTTGATGAGCTCGTACTTTTCCTCATCGTAGCCCGAAGGAACGTACAGCAAAGCAGCGATGGCACAGCAGGCAGAGGCAGCCCATCTTGTCTTGGACGACTTGCAGCAGCGCTCGAACAGCAATGCCCCGACAACAGCCAACGGAATCCATGCCATCATCAGCGGCATTTGCATGGGAACACGGTAGTAGCTCATCGAGAAGAACACAGCCGGATAGGGCCACTGCTGCATCACCGTCAGCATAGCCAGTGCCATCAAGGCTGGCAGGTAGGCCAGCAGCCACACATGGCGCCATCCCAGCTGCAGAACCCGCATGGCCACATAAAGCCAGCACATGGGGCCAAAGAGCCAATAGATGACAGGCACCAGCAACAACTCCCAGTACCACTTGACGCTACGGAACAAACGACTGCACAGCAAGACACCCGCCAGGGCCACCACATAGGCCGGCAACACACTCTCGTTGCCCATCAGATGGAGCAACAGCAAGTCTATTGCTACGCCCCACAGGCCACCAACCATGCGTTGTATCAACACAAACAGCACCGTCAGCAGTATGGCACCCAGCCAGGGAATATAGTAGAACTGGGCTATAAAGTCGCCCAGCCAGTCAGACAAGCCTCCTGCCACGCTCAGACGCTCGCAGAAATAGTCCGTCGTCCAAAGGAACAGCTGGTACTGCTCCTGATACGACAATGCGTGCGGATAGCCCACATACCAGAACAGGAACACGCCAATACCTACCAGCACCGACAGTCCCCAGTCAGTATACTGCAACAACCCTTGTTTCGTCAACCCCATCTGCTTATAACATCAATTCCATCTTACGAGATGTCACTTACCCATTCTTCTGGGATACGGGTATCTACATTGAATTTAACACCAACCTTTACCACTGTCCGACCATCTGTTTGATATGGAATGGCATAATCGCGATGATTGATCTGGTCCAATGCCTTTCGGGCGGACTCAGAAGTTTTCATCTCAAACTCATACGTCGTGTCTGGCATCCATACTACCATATCCACACGCCCGCCAGCACATTTCACCTGAGTCCGGACATAAACGTTAAGCATAGAGAATATCAAGTACATGGTGTACTCATAGAATCCTTCGGCTGTGGCAGCGTCGGCCAACTTTTGCTTAAAACCTTCTACATAGGGAACCCCGGCCAGATATGCCTGCATCTCACGCATCGCCAGATCTACGTCGCCCTTCTTCAGTGCACGCCAGAACTTGGCTGCAAAACCTACCTGCACATCAGCATCATCAAGACCAATATACGTTGGCAGCAAACCTCTGACATAACCTATACGCACCTCCTGATTGGGGATAGACAGCGTATAGATTTCTCCTTCTCGGTCGTAGTCCTTGATGGTGAGATAGCCACTCTGATATAGCAATGGTAAAGCATTATTCATGTTCTCGGTAGGCTGATCGAATGCCGACGAGGGTACCTCAAGACGGTCGAGCGACATAATGTCGGTTTTGAAATGCTGTAATTGGCGAATAAGGAATGTCGGAGTGCCCGAAGCAAACCAATAGTTGTCGAGTTTCTGATCGCCAAGGGCATTCAAAATACTGTAGGGATTATAGATATCGTCTGACACCTCAGAGAAATGGTAGCCGTCGTAACGCAATTTTATTCTCTGAAACATCTCGTCGAACGTGTAACCCAAATAGTCGGCCATCATCTGAATGTCTTCTGCAAGATCATTTCTCACCTCCTGCTCCGTTATTCCGCAAATGGCAGAGAAACGAGGAAGCAATGTCACGTTTTTAAGGTTATTAATCGTAGAGAAAATGCTTAACTGCGAGAACTTGGTGATACCAGTGATGAAACAGAACTTTATCTTCGCCTCCTGCTTCTTAAGTCGTTGGTAGAACTCCTGCATCACCTCGCGCACCTCTTTCAGCCTTGTGTCTTCATGGAGAACATCGAGCAATGGTGCATCATACTCATCAATAAGAACGACAACCTGACGGCCAGTCTGTTCATACGCCCTGTCAATAAGACCGCCCAAACACATACCGGGTGTGGTCTCTTGAGGATTCCCACCATAAATCTTCTCATACGGAGCCAGTATATTTTCCAGTTCCTGTCTGA
>JAFPEE010000119.1 GCA_017389705.1 Prevotella sp. | reverse complement strand
GTAAAACATGCCCCAAAGTGCTGGCGAACCAGCAGAATAGACAATAACGGCAAGGCTAATAACAGAAACCATCAAGGTCAAAGCATCATGCTGTCCTATACAAGAAGAATTAAACGACAATCCCTAAATTAGAAACACAGTGGGGGGACTCAAGTCCGCCTGTGTCCTCCCCTGTGTTTTATCAAACTGCTACCGTGAGACTGGCGGAAATACAAACTTTTCGCTTATAATGTGTGTTTATTCTTAGATAATTTGTAATTTTGTAGGCGGGTTTTGAGCAAATGACTGCTCATTACAATAATAATAATTAATAACAAAACAAAAGAAGATAAAGAATGAAAAAGTACATTAATGTCTTGTGCGTGCTGATTCTCGCACTTATGTTGATTGATTTGGTGGTGAGTTTTTTCTTCAGTACCCCGACCTCTAGTACAAAACTTGATTTAAGCTCTTACTCTTTGGGCGTTCTGCTGGTCATCTTGTTTATCGCTTTGGCGGCTTTTGGTGCTCTTTGTGTGGCTTTTTTCTGCTTTATCAAGTTCATCCTGAATGTGAACCGCAACGAGGTGTTCACCAAGAAGAATGTCAGCCTGATTCGCAGGTATGGCTTTTGCGCCTTGTTTTGTGGTGTGAGCTTAATCGTTCTGAACCTCTTGGGAGGCATCGACATCGTGAAATCCATATCAGGTAGTTTCGATGCGCTGGGCGAAGGTCTGTTCGCTTTGCTGATGGCTGAGGTGTTTGGCATCGGACTGAAGTTGCAGGAGGAAAAGGAGGTCGTTGCCTAGCCATAACGGCCAAACATGCCACCAATATGAAAGTAAAAATAGCGCTGATTGTCGCCATGCTACTGGCTGGCACGATGGGTGTAAGGGCACAGGATCAGGTGGAAGCTCATCTTGGAGCCGACATCGTCAGTAACTATATCTGGCGAGGTCAAGACTTCGGGCATGTGTCGCTGCAACCCGAGCTGTCGGTAGGATGGAAGGGGCTGAGCTTAGCGGTATGGGGCAGCGTGGGTCTAAGCGACAAAGATGACGCTCGAGAGGTAGACCTGACGCTGTCGTACGAGACTGGCGGCTTGTCCTTTGGCATCGTCGACTACTGGGACGATGGTGACGGAAAGCCCTATTTCTACTACCGGAAGCCCGACACGAGCCACTCGTTCGAAGGGTTTATCCACTACGATTTCGGTCCCGTGAGTGCCTCGTGGCAGACCTACTTTGCCGGCAGCGACTATCAGACAGATGGAAAGCGTGCCTACAGCTCCTATTTCGAGCTCGCGGCACCCTTCCGGCTGGCCTCCTGCGACTGGAATGCTGCAGCTGGTCTGGTGCCCTGGAAGTCGGGCATGTACGATGTCAGCGGCTTCAGCGTCACCAACCTGTCGCTGCGCGCCACGAAAGCCATCAAGATTACCCAATCTTTCGAGCTGCCCCTGTTCGGACAGATTGTTGCTAATCCAGCCAGTCGGCATTTATATTTTGTCTTTGGATTCACGCTAACAGCGATATAGCCAAGGAAAAACTCAAATAAATTTGGTTTTTCGCTCACTTATTCGTAATTTTGCAGGCAAAAGAATCAATAAGTGACGAAAATGAAGAAATTAGTGATACTGGCTGTGGCAGCTTTAGCTATGGCTTCTTGTAGCAAAAACAAGTTCCACGTAGAGGGACAAATCAATAATGCCAAGGACTCGGTGCTTTACTTCGAAAACATCGGATTGTCCGGCTATGACGTGCTCGACTCTGTCAAGCTGGGCGACGATGGCAGCTTCAGCTTCAGCGGCGAAGCTCAGGAGGCTCCTGAGTTCTATCGGCTGCGCATCAGCGACCAGATTATCTCTCTGGCCATCGACTCCACCGAGACGGTGACCGTCAAGGGCCAGTGGCCCCAGATGGCCAGCCAGTATGAGGTCAGTGGTTCTGACGAGTGCCAGACTATCAAGGAGCTTGCCCTGAAGCAGATGGACCTCCAGCAGCGAGCCATCCTGGTAAGCCGCAACCAAGGTCTGACGGTAGACCAGGTCAACGACAGCATCCTCTCCATGATTCGCAGCTATAAGGACGAGGTCAAGCGCAAGTACATCTTCCCCGCACCCAACAAGTCGTCTGCTTATTTCGCATTGTTCCAGACGCTGGGCAACATGCTTCTGTTCAATCCTCAGACCGACAAGGACGACATCAAGGTCTTTGCTGCCGTGGCTACTAGCTGGGATACCTACTGGCCAGAGGCTGAGCGAGGTAGGAACCTGCATAACATCGCCATCGAGGGCATGAAGAACGTTCGCATCAACGAGGCCCAGGCCAACCGTACCATCGATGCCTCGAAGGTTCAGGAGACGGGTTTGATAGATATTGCCCTGCGCGACAACAAAGGTCAGATGCGTCACCTTACCGATCTGAAGGGTAAGGTAGTGCTGCTCGACTTCCATGTCTTTGCCACCAACGACTCACCTGCTCGCATCCTACTGTTGCGCGAGCTGTATAATAAGTACCATGGACAAGGCCTGGAAATCTATCAGGTAAGTCTCGATGCCGACGAGCACTTCTGGAAGCAGCAGACTGCTGCCCTGCCTTGGATTAGCGTACGCGAGGACAAGGGCATCAGCTCGTCTATGCTTGCGGTCTATAACGTGCAGGCTGTTCCCGAGTTCTTCCTGATTGACCGTGGCAACAATCTGATAGGTCGTTCGCAGACCATCAAGGACCTCGACCAGGCCATCAAGAGTCTTCTTTAAAAGCTTTTCAGCCACGCCTTCAGCTCGAGCATCATCTCGAAGTGGTAGGCAAACGACTGACGGATGCCAAAGCCATGGCCTCCGGTGGGATAGATATGCATGGAGGCAGGCACCCCGTGGGTATAGAGCTGCTCGTAGTAATTCAGACTGTTGATGGGAAGCACCGACCGGTCGTCATTGGCCAATGCCAGGAAACAGCGTGGTGTATGCTTGCTGACGTGCTGCTCGTTGGTATACTGGTTCACCAGCTTACGCTTGGGGGCTTTACCTAACAGGTTGTCGCGCGAGCCTTGGTGCGTGGTACCTTGTTCCATCGATATGACGGGGTAGAACAGAATCTGGAAGTTTGGCATAGCGTCGCCCGTGGCGTGTGTGGCAACGGTAGATGCCAGATGTCCGCCGGCAGAGAAACCCATGATGCCTACATCCTGTGGATTGATGTGCCACGCCTCAGCATTCCTACGTACCAGACGCATGGCCTCTTCGGCATCCTCGGCAGGCACCGTATAGTGTCCGTGCGGCATACGATACTTCAGCACGATGAGGGCTATGCCCTGACTGTTGAAGAACGGTGCCCAGTCGAAACCCTCATGGTTGATGGCCAGATGACCATAGCCGCCACCAGGGCAGCAGACAATGGCACGCCCTGTGGACTTCACCTTCTTCTCGTCAGGAAGGAATACCGTCACCTTAGCCAGGTCGTTAGGGTCACCATTGCTGGTATGAGGGCCCTCGGGCCACAAATCAATCTCTTGACCCTGCTGTGCAAAAGCAATGCAGGGTAGCATCATCAGGAGTGAAAACAATAATTTCTTCATAACTTCGCTATTTTTGTGGGCAAAGTTACGAAATAAGTGAGAGAAATAGAAATGAAAACACGTTTTCTTTTCTATTTCCGAGCGAAAAGTAAGTTCGGCGAAGCCAAAGTTACGAAATAATTCTCAATTTATTCGTGCCTTTTACTGTATAAATGCAGTGAAAGTACTCCCGTTCGGAAAAATTGCAAATAAATTTGCATTTTCGCTCACTTATTCGTACCTTTGCCGAGGAAATGCAGCAATTTATGACTAAAAGCTTAACGATAATGAATAAAAAACTCCTTTCTCTAGCCGTGCTCGCCGCATTGTCTGTCAGCGTTCAGGCAAAAGTGAAGTTGCCCCACTTGGTAAGTGACAACATGGTGATTCAACAGCAGACCGATGTCCGCCTTTGGGGTTGGGCCAAGGCTGGCAGCAAGGTGGTGGCCACCACGTCGTGGTCTGACCAGCGCTCTGAGGCGAAGGCCGACAAGCAAGGTCGTTGGCTGCTTACCGTTAAGTCGCCCAAGGCCAGCTACGAACCCCTGAGCATCACCTTCGACGACGGTGACGGCAAGGTCACCATCAACAACGTCCTCGCTGGCGAGGTGTGGGTATGTGCCGGTCAGTCTAACATGGAGATGCCCGTCAAGGGTTTTGGCAACTGCCCTGTGGTCAACTATAACCACGAGGTGCTCCACGCTGCCGGCAAGGCGCAGGTACGCTCAGCAAAGATTCCCAGCATTATGCGCATGACGCCTCAGGAAGATGCCGACACCCAGTGGCGCGAGTGTAGCCCCGCCACCGTAGGCGAGTTCTCTGCTACAGGCTATTTCTTTGCCAAGGTAGCCAACCAGGCCCTCGACGTACCCATCGGACTCATCGAGGCCAATAAGGGTGGCTCGCGTGTCGAGAGCTGGCTCACCAAGGAGAACCTGGAGAAGTATACCAAGGAGCCTACTGACTCCATGGGTATCGTCAACTTCAAGAAGGAGTGGGACTACCACCGTGCCCTCGTCTGGGGCAACGGCACCTTCAACCCCATCCTCAACTATACCGTGAAGGGCATCCTCTTCTATCAGGGCTGTTCCAATGTCGGCGACCCTGGCAACCAGTATTCTGAGCGCCTGAAACTCCTTGTCGAGCAGTGGCGTAGTCAGTTCAAGCTGGGCGACATTCCCTTCTACTTCGTACAGATAGCACCCTTTGTCAGTGGTGATGCCAACGGCATCTGGAATGCCCTCTTGCAGGAGCAGCAGTTCCGTGCTTCGAAGATAATCCCCAACAGCGCACTCGTCTGCACCAACGATGCCGTGTTCTGTTACGAGGGAACCCAGATACACCCTGCCCAGAAGCAGAAGGTTGGCGAGCGCCTGGCATTCCTCGCACTCAACAAGACCTACGGCATGAGCTCCGTCATCTGCGACAGTCCCTCCTTCAAAGACATGAAGGTCAAGAACGACACTGTCATGATTCACCTCGACAACGAGTGTGGCGCCATCAGCCGCTTCGAGGACATTAAGGGCTTCGAGGTTGCCGGTGCCGACCGTGTGTTCCATCCTGCCAAGGCCAGCCACTTCTGGCAGCCTGGTGGAGGCTATTGGGACGAGTGCATCGCCATCACCTGCCCCGACGTCAAGCAACCTGTGGCCGTACGCTACTGCTTCCGCAACTGGCAGCTGGGCAACCTCGCCAACGCCGGTGGACTGCCACTGTTCCCCTTCCGTACTGACAACTGGGAGTAATGGAACATCCCCTGACTATCTTTAAGTACTGCCCCGTCTGCGGCAGCGAGCACTTCCTGGTCAACAACTTCAAAAGCCGTAAGTGTAGCGACTGCGGCTTTACCTACTATGCCAACCCTTGTTCGGCCACTGCGGCCTTCATCGTCAACGACCGGCAGGAGATGCTCGTCGTCCGTCGAGCCAAGGAACCCGCCAAGGGTACCCTCGACCTCCCAGGAGGCTTCGTCGACATGGGCGAGACAGTAGAGGAAGGCATGCGTCGTGAAATCAAGGAAGAGACGGGCCTCGACGTCCACGACATCCAGTATCTCTTCTCTTCCCCCAACGTCTACGTCTATAGTGGCATGGGCATCCATACCCTCGACATGGATTTCCTGGTTCCCGTTCATGGCGACCCCGAGGCTATCAAGGCCGTCGTCCGTGCTGCTGACGACGCTGCCGAGGCCCTATGGATTCCCATCAGTCAGGTTAATCCCGACGACTTCGGGCTCACCAGTATACGCAACGCTGTCATCCGCTTCCTCCGCGACCAGCGCTAATACGGCTCTCCCTACTTTACAGGACTCCCATCACATACTTCACTACTAACATCACGACAGGAATGGTCACCAGTAGGATTCCGACGAAGTCAATGATAGCTCCCGATTTTATCATCTTCGTAATGGGGATGTAGCCCGAAGCATAGACAATAGCATTAGGTGGCGTTGACACCGGCAGCATAAATCCGAGTGACGACGACAGGGCGATACCTACCGCAACGGGAATAGGACTGAAGCCCAACGATAATGCGGCACCGATGGCTATAGGGCCAATGAGGTTCGTCGATGCGGTGTGCGACGTAAGTTCTGACATCACAAGGGCTACCACACAGAAGACTCCTACAAAGAGCCATTCCGAGGGATTGCCTCCCAAGGCTTCCTTGATGCCGTTGCCTATCCATGCAGAGAGGCCTGTAGTATACATCAGGGCTCCCATGGCCAATCCGCCTCCAAAAAGCAGCAGGGTACCCCATTCTATGCCCTCTATTCCATCCTTCCAACTCAGCGTCATCTCGCCTTTCTTCGGGTCTACGGGCAGGAAGAACAGCAATAGTCCGCCCACCATCGCCGCTATGGCCTCAGGGAAATGGCTGTCATAGAACTTCATCACCTCCGAGTCAGTGCCATAGATCATGCTCAGCACGCTAGGTGCTACCCAAAGCACTACGGCTACAGCGAAGGCAAAGATGGTGTTCTTCTGAGCTCGTGTCCACCTGCCCAGTGAGTCGACGGTCTGACGGATATACTCACGAGCTCCTTCGATATGTTTTACATCTGATGGGAACATCTTCCACAACACCACGTATGCAAGGATAAAATAAATCACCATTGCAAGCGTTCCCCACACCATCCATTGGAAGAACGATATCTTCGGGGCATCCGGAGCCAACTGATCAACAAAGCCTATCATGATAATGTTGGGAGGTGTACCGATAGGCGTCATCACACCTCCAATGCTACATGCATAAGCCGTCATCAGCATCAGTCCCGTGGCGTATTTATAGTTCGACAGGTCTATCGTCTTGCCGTTGCTTGCCATCATCTCGCGTATAGCCTCCAGCAGTCCGAGGGCGACGGGGAACATCATGGCTGCCGTCGCTGTATTGCTTACCCATCCCGAGCACAGGATACATGCCAGTCCGATGGCCAGGAAGATGCGCTTGGGTGAGTCACCCACCCACTTCATCGACATGATGCCGTAAGCTATACGCTTGTCCAATCCGTTGACCATCATCCCCTTGGCCAACAGGAAACCTCCCATAAATAGGAATATCATCGGATTGGCAAACTGTTCGTAAGCATCCTTCAACGGTGCGATGCCCAGCACCACACACAGCGTCGGCCCCAATAGTGATGTGACGGGAATAGCCACAGGCTCAGTAATCCACCATATTGCCACCAGCGACATCACCGCCAGCAAATGGTGTGCCTGTTCAGATATCCCTGCGATGGGCATCATCCACAACACAACAGCGCACAGAGGACCCACAACAGCCCCCACCATTCTCCGCATCTGCTCCGTCTTGTTCTCGTTCTTGTTCATAAGGGATGATCACTCTATTATTGGAAAATTCTCTGGGCGAACATGGTGAGGTAGATGCGCCAGTTGCGCCAGATGTGGCCTCCGTCGGTCTCGACATATTCGTAGTGGTAGCCCTTGGCGTCCCAGTAGTTGCGCAGGTCGACGGTGCCTTGATAGAGGAAGTCGGTCTTGCCCATGCCCATCCAGTAGAGCTTGGGCTTGCTGGCAAAGAGGCGTGCTGACTGTGCGGCGAAGTCGGGGTCGTCCTTCATCTGCTGTGCGAAGGGCTTGCTCATGTCGATGGTCTTGTCGGGCAGGTGCAGGCCTGCAGAGAAGAGTCCGTAGTAGTCGAACTTGGCGGGGTAGAGCAGGCTGATGCCGAAGGTGTGGCCTCCTCCCATAGAGAGTCCGCAGACGGCACGGTGGGCGCGGTCTTTCAGGGTGCGGTAATGCTTGTCGACGTAGTTGACGATGTCCATGAAGCTGGCAGGTATGGAGGCTGCCGCAGGCTGCGTGGGGCCTGTACCTGCGTCGCGGAACCCCGGGGTGTACATGCCCCACGACCACTCGCCGGGTGCTGCTTGACAGTTGGGGTTGCCATTAGGCATGACGACGATCATGGGCTTGGCCTTGCCTGTGGCGATGAGGTTGTCGAGGATCTGTGCTGCGCGTCCAAGCTCGCTCCAAGCGTTCTCGTCGCCTCCGGCACCGTGCAGTAGGTAGAGCACGGGGTACTTGCCTCCCTTGTCGTAGCCTGCCGGGGTGTAGACGGTCATGCGTCGCTGCATCTTCAGCGTAGGACTTGGGTACCAGACCTTGGCGATGTTGCCGTGGGGTACTTCGTTGACGCGATAGAGGTCGCCCTTGTCGCCTTTCTGCTGACTGACGATGAAGATGTTGGAGAAGGACACGATGTCGCGATTGACATAGATGTTGGCTGGGTCTTTGACACCCGTCATGCCGTCGATGTTGAAGGTGTAGCTGTACATCTCGGGTGAGAGCTTGTCGGAGGTGTAGGTCCAGAGTCCGTTCTTGTCTTCGGTGAGCTGTGCTACGCCTGGTGCGTCGTAGGTGCCGAAGCCAGGCACCTCTACGGCTTGTGTGGGCAGGAAGTCGCCAGTGACTTCTACCTTGATGGCTTTGGGTGCATAGAGGTTGAAGGTGACTGTGCCATCAGGGTTGATGACGGGTGACTGTACGTTGGCGCTGTTGAAGAGCTTCTCTTGTGCCGGACTGCTCATGCCTGCCAGGCAGAGGGACGCGATGATAAGGGTTCTGAATGTTCGCATATTTCTTTTAGGTGTTATTGTTGGGGGCGAAGTTACGAAAAATTTTTGGATTAAGACGTATTGCGCAAACGTTTTTGCATGCATGCAGCAGAAATTCGTGCAGAATGTGTCTATTTTCAGAAAAAATACCGTATCTTTGCTGCATAAAACTTAAAACAACTATGCGACGAATTTTTTTGGTAAGCGCCATCCTGTTGGCAAACGTATTGACAATGAGTGCAGCAAAGAGCAAAGTGACAGTAGACCGTATTGACCCCACCGACTGGTTTGTGGGCATGAAGAACCCCCAGGTGCAGCTGATGGTTTATGGTCAGGGCATCCGTAACATTGAGGGCGTAACGACGGACTATCCGGGTGTCAGAATAGACAGCGTGGTGCGTCTGGACTCGCCCAACTACCTATTAATATATATGAACGTGCGCGAGGCCAAGGCAGGCGAGATGACGCTGAAGCTAACGGCAAAGGGCCAAAAGCTAACAGCCAAATACACGCTGAAGGAGCGCGAGATGGCGGGTGACAAACGCACGGGCTTCGACAACAGCGATGTGCTTTACATGCTGATGCCTGACCGTTTTGCGCAGGGTGCTGGGCACAACCCGCAGGTGAAGGGTATGCGCCCCTATAAGGAAGACCGTACGCAGCCCTCGTTGCGTCATGGTGGCGACCTGAACGGCATTCGCGAGCATCTGGACTACTTCAAGGAACTGGGTGTGACAGCCCTGTGGCTCACTCCTGTGTTGGAGAACGACTCGCCCGACGATGCCAACGGCTACTCGACCTACCACGGCTATGCCACGACAGACTACTACAAGGTTGACCCGCGTTTTGGCACGAATGCCGACTACCGCAGGTTGTGCGACGAGGCACACCAGAAGGGTTTGAAGGTGGTGATGGACATGATATTCAACCATTCGGGTTTTGAGCATCCGTGGACTCTTGACAGACCTACAAAGGACTGGCTGAACCTGCCTGAATGGCTGGAGGAGTCGAAGGGTACGTCGGACGCCCGTGGCACCAGCTTCCTGCAGACGTCATACAAGCTGACGCCCGTGGTGGACCCCTATGCCTCAGAGGTAGACCTGAAGGAGACTACCCAGGGATGGTTTGTGCCTACCATGCCCGACCTGAACCAGCACAACCCGCATCTGATGCGCTACCTGATACAGAACTCGATGTGGTGGATTGAGACGGTGGGCATTGATGGCATCCGCATGGACACCTATCCGTATGCGTATGCTGATGCTATGGCCCAGTGGATGAAGGAGTTGAACGAGGAGTATCCGAACTTCAACACCGTGGGTGAGACCTGGGTGACCGAGCCTGCCTATACTGCTTCGTGGCAGAAAGACTCGAAGCTGTCGGAGAAGAACTCGTACCTGAAGACGGTGATGGACTTCTCGTTCTACGACAAGATGAACCAGGCGAAGAATGAAGAGACGGATCCCTGGTTCGCTGGTCTGAACAGGTTGTACAACTCGTTCGTCTATGACTACCTGTACCCCAATCCCAAGAGCGTGATGGCCTTCATCGACAACCACGACACAGACCGATTCTTAGGAAACGGCAAGGACACGCTGGCCTTGAAGCAGGCGTTAGCCCTGCTGCTGACGGTACAGCGCATTCCACAACTGTATTACGGTACGGAGATACTGATGAATGGTACTAAGGAGGTGACTGATGGCAATGTGCGCAAGGACTTCCCCGGAGGGTTCCCTGGTGACAAGCATAACGCCTTCACCAAGGAGGGGCGCACGAAGGCCGAGAACGCCATGTTCAACTGGCTCAGCCGACTGTTGCAGTGGCGTCAGGGCAATGAGACCATCATCCGTGGCTACCAGACGCAGTTTATTCCCTACAAGGGTGTCTATGTCGTCACGCGTCGTTGGCATCGCAACACGGTGATGACCATTCTCAACGGCACTAGTCGGGAGACTGTGCTTGAGGTGAAACGCTATGCCGAGGTGCTCAACGACGGCCAAGACCTGAAACGCGTCCAGGATATCCCTACAGGGCGCTACTACGACTTGACGAAAGACCTCAAGCTGAAACCTCGCCAGACCTTGGTGCTGGAGTTTTAAAGCTTAACGCCGCAGACGATCAATCTGCGGCGTTTTTATTTTTCAAAACAAGCCTTACTTGACCTTGGCCACCAGCTCGGCAGGGTACGACGGCATAGCACCGTTTTGGGTGCATACGTAAGCCGATACCTCGACAGCGATGCGGTGGGCTTCCTCCATGGGTTTGCCATTGAGGATGGCAGCACAGAAGGAACCCGTGAAGGAATCGCCAGCACCTACTGTGTCGGCAACCTTCACCTTGGGTGTCTCCTGGAAGGAGGTCAGACCTGGAGCGAAGACGTAAGAGCCGTTGGTGCCACAGGTGAGCACAAGCATCTTCAGGCCATACTCAGCCAGAATCTTCTCGCAGGTGCCGCGCATGTCAAGACCTTCGTAGCCATACATACGGTTGATGACTACCAGCTCCTCATCGTTAATCTTCAGGATGTTACAGCGTTTGAACGACTCTTCGATGACGTCCTTGGTATAGAACTGCTGGCGCAGGTTGATATCGAAAATCTTCAAGCAGTCTTCGGGGGTGTCATCCAGGAACTGACGGATGGTAGCCCACGAGGTGACGTTGCGCTGTGCCAGCGAGCCAAAGCATACGGCACGGCAATTCTTGGCAATAGCGGCAATCTCAGGAGTGTAGGGAATGTTGTCCCAGGCCACACCTTCTTTAATTTCGTAGGCTGGAATGCCGTCGCCCGAAAGTGTCACCTGTACAGTACCTGTGGGGTAGGGAACACGGGGCATCAGATAGTTCAGACCGTGCTCCTTCAGAGCCTCGATGGTCTCTTCTGCCAGGTCGTCCTCACCCAGTGCGCTAACAGCCAGCGTCTGGAGTCCGAACTGACCTGCATGATAAGCGAAGTTGGCGGGTGCTCCACCCAGTTTCTTACCTTCGGGAAGTACATCCCACAGGGCCTCACCGAGGCCTACTACATAACGTTTTGCTTCCATAATATTTTTGTTTTTAATGTTTCACTTGGGGAATATAAGTAAAGAGATAGATGACGCCTACTGCCATGACGAGCACTGCGCCAGCCTGTCCGAAGGCATCGCTACTGAAGCCCATAAGCAGAGGGAAGATGGTACCTCCGAAGAGTCCCATGATCATCAGGCCAGAGACCTCGTTCTGCTTGTCGGGTACTGAGAGCAGTGCTTCAGAGAAGGCCATGGAGAAGACGTTGGAGTTGCCGTAGCCTACGAGGGCAATGGCGATGTAGAGCTCCCACTGTTCGGTGCCGGTGAAGAGCAGCAGCATGGACAGCGCCATCATGACGACGCTGATGATGAAGAACCAGCGTGTCTTCAGCACACGCAGGAAGAAAGAGCCTGTCAGTGCGCCAATGGTGCGGAAGATGAAGTACAGCGAGGTGGCAAAGGCTGCCTCGTTGAGCGTCATGCCCAGTCGTTCCATGAGGATTTTCGGTGCTGTGGTGTTGGTTCCTACGTCAATGCCCACATGACACATGATGGCCAGGAACGACAACAGCACGATAGGCTTGCCCAGCAGGCGCAGGCAGTCGATGAACGTTGACGACTTGCCTTCGACCATCTCCTCTTGAATGGGTGTAGACCACAGCAAGGCTGTTGCCAGCACGCCCACGATGAAGTAGACGAGGAAGAGGATGCGCCAGTCGTAGCCGAAGGAGGGTAAGACCTGTGTTGCACCCCACATGGCAAGATAGGGAGCGAGGAACGACGCGATGGCTTTGACGAACTGTCCGAAGGTGAGTGTCGATGCCAGGTTCTTGTCGCCAATGATGAGCATGGCCAGTGGGTTGATACTGGTCTGCATCAGTGCATTGCCGATGCCCAGCAGGGAGAAGGCCACCAGCATGATGCCGAAGGAGTAGCCCAGCAGAGGTATGAACAGTGACACGACGGTGACCAGAAGCGAGAGTAGCACGGTCTTCTTACGACCTATCTTGTTCATCAGCATGCCTGTAGGCACGGAGAAGATGAGGAACCAGAAGAACACCAGCGAGGGGAGCGTGTTGGCTACGGAGTCAGTGAGTCCGAGGTCTTCTTTTACATAGTTGGAGGCGATGCCCACCAGATCCACGAAGCCCATGCAGAAAAAGCAGAGCATGACCGGGATGAGATAGATGGATTTGTTCTGATTAGCCATAAATATACAGATCTTAATTCTTACTTGGTGAAACCAATAATTCTTAACTCTTAACTCTTACTTCTTGATTTCGTAAATGGTAGCCTTGCCACCAGTAACCTTGATGTTGTTGTAGGGCTCCTGGGGGAAGATGAGATTGGTCATTGACAGGCGACCTTCGGCGTCGAAAGCCTCGATGCTGCTGTTGTCGACGAAGATGCGCAGCTGCTTGATGTCGCCATAGACGGGTGCTGTGGTGACGCAGGGGAAGGACTCGCTGAAGCTGGCATAGCTGCGGGTACGGTCCATGGAGAAGGTCTTCTGCTGGGCGTCATAGCGCATAACGACACGCTCGCCCAGGGTGTTAGACAGGGTGATGTCTGTAGTACCCTTCACGTCGACGACAATCTCGCAGGTCTTGGGCAGCTTCTTCACCACTTGGCCACGGATGGAGAGCAACTCGCGCGAGGGAGTGACGCCGCAGTAGATCTGACCTTCGTACTCGAAGAGGTCGAGGTCGCGGGGTACGCTGTTGGCTGAGCGGAACTGCTTGGTGGGAACCTGGTTGGCATACTGCCAGTTGGACATCCATGCCAGGGCTATCTTGCGTCCGTCGGGGGCATTGTCGAAGGTGACGGTGGCGTAGTGATCCTTGCCATAGTCCATCCAGCGCGTGTCCTTATGTTCGCATGAGAAGTGGCGTCCGTCGAAATCGCCTATGAAATACTGGGTGGCAGAGCCTCCGAAGGGACCTCCGGGGTTGATATTGCAGATGAGCATCCACTTCTGCTTGTCGGTGCCACGCACCTGCAGCTTCATGAGGTCGGGACACTCCCACACACCATCATGACAACCCAACTCCTTGCCGAAAGAGCTCTCGTACTGCCAGTCCTTCAGGTTGTCAGAGGTGTAGATGCGCATCTCCTGACCAACAGCCAGAATGAGGTTCCACTTCTGTATCTCGGGGTTCCAGAAAGCCTTGGGGTCGCGGAAGTCTTCCTCGGTGCTTACCAACACGGGGTTGCCGTCGTATTTTTGGAAGGTCTGTCCGTTATCTTTTGAGATAGCCATAGACTGCGTCTGGCTTCTGCCTGCCGAAGTGTAGAACGCCACGACCTGATTATTCTTCTTATCGACCACGCACGATCCACTGAAGATAGCACCCAGGGCATCAGGGGCAATGGCTGTGGGTTGTGCCTCCCAATGAATAAGGTCGCGCGAAGTAGAGTGTCCCCAAGTCATGTTCTCCCACTGCGAGCCATAGGGGTTCCACTGGTAGTACAGGTGGTAGACGCCATCCTTGTAGAACATGCCGTTAGGATCGTTCATCCAGCCATAGACAGGGGTGTGGTGGTACTGGGGACGATACTTCTCACGGTTCTGCGTGTCGAAGGTGTCGCTCTGCTTCATCTCGCGCCAGCACAGGAAATCCTTCATGGCACCAGTAAAGCGACGGTCGCCCTCAAAGTTAATGTCAAGTAGCAGGTGAGCGTTGGGGGCTGCGAGCTGAGAGAGATCCAGGGGTACCCAGTAGTCAACCTTGTCGACTGCCAAGCGTACGTTGAGTTTCTGCACCTCCTGGTTGTTGGACAGCACGCTGATCCTGGCAATGTCCTCGCGCTCCTGTACGGGCAGCAGCAGGTACTTGTTCTTTACTTCCACGCGTTGCATGGCGTGGCTCTTGCCTAACACCTGTGGCTTCTCCTGAGCAGAGGCTCCCACGAGCGTCAGCATCAAGGCCATCATTGTCAATACGAGTTTCTTCATAAAAATAATCGTCTTTAGTTATTTATCGAATCTGCTGCAAAATTAGTCTTTTTCTGCCTTTTGCGGTATAACAATTGATACAAAGAATAAGAAAAAACGTTCATTGCAACATATTTCGCACGTTATGAACGCTTTTTTGTTGCATAGGCATGATACAAGAAGAACGTCCCTGCTTTTCATCACGAAAGGCAGGGACGCAGATTAATAACTTTAAAAACTATACTACTAACTAATAAAAAATTAACAAGTCATGCTTGACTGAATAGGTTTCTGGTGCAAAGGTAGGCATTTTCGCCCCGGAGGACTATAAGAAATGTTGCAAAGACTATTAAAAAGCGTTCATCATAGCAATTTTAATAAAAATTAATGTGAAAAGTAGTCTTATGCTTTGCATTTTTCTGGCTTTTTGCGCACGACTTTCCAGAATAATGTGTAACTTTGCACGGGTTATGAACTAAACATTACTTTATAAAAATTACGCACATGAAGAATGTACCTGAAATGAAAATCGGAATCGTCGCTGTAAGCCGCGACTGTTTCCCCGAGTCTTTGGCTGTAAATCGCCGTAAGGCTCTTGTAGCAAAGTATGTAGAGAAGTACGGTTCTGCCGACATCTACGAGTGTCCTATCTGCATTGTGGAGAGCGAAATCCATGCCCAGCAGGCTTTGGCCGACATTGAGAAGGCTGGCTGTAACGCCCTCTGCGTCTATCTGGGCAACTTCGGTCCTGAGATTTCTGAGACCATGCTTGCCGACTGGTTCAAGGGACCGGCCATGTTCTGCGCTGCTGCTGAGGAGACTCAGGACAACCTGATCGACGGTCGTGGCGATGCTTACTGCGGTATGCTGAACGCCAGCCAGGCGCTTTCGCTGCGCAAGACTCGCGCTTACATCCCCGAGGAGCCCGTAGGCGACGCTGCCCAGTGCGCTGACATGATTCACGACTTCGTGCCCATCGCACGTGCTATCGTTGGTCTGCAGAACCTGAAGATTATCAGCTTCGGTCCCCGTCCCAACAACTTCCTGGCTTGTAACGCTCCTATCCGTGCGCTCTATGACCTGGATGTCGAGATTGAGGAGAACTCAGAGCTCGACCTGTTCGAGGCTTTCCAGAAGCACGCTGGCGATCCACGTATCGACGATGTGGTGAAGGATATGGCTGCTGAGCTCGGTACTGGTAACAAGATTCCTTCAGTTCTGCCAAAGCTGGCTCAGTACGAGCTCACTCTGACCGACTGGATCGAGGGTCACAAGGGTTCTCGTCAGTTCGTAGCTATGGCCAACAAGTGCTGGCCTGCATTCCAGACCATGTTTGGTTTCGTACCTTGCTACGTTAACAGCCGTCTTACAGGTCGTGGTATCCCCGTAGCTTGCGAGGTGGATATCTATGGCGCCCTCTCCGAGTTCATCGGTACCTGCATCACTCAGGATGCCGTTACGCTGCTCGACATCAACAACTCTGTACCTCGCGACATGTACGAGGAGAGCATCAAGGGCAAGCAGTTCGAGTGCGACACCTATACCGACAAGGAGATCTTCATGGGCTTCCACTGTGGTAATACCGCTTCTTCTAAGGTTTGCAACTGTCAGATGTGCTTCCAGCGCATTATGGCTCGCGCTCTGCCTGTTGAGGTTACCAATGGTACCCTGGAGGGCGACCTGAAGCCTGGCAAGGCTACGGTTTACCGTCTGCAGTCTACTGCCGACACCAAGCTGCGCGCTTACATCGCTCAGGGCGAGATTCTGCCCGTTGCCACCCGTTCGTTCGGCAGCATCGGTACCTTCGGTATCAAGAACATGAGCCGCTTCTATCGTCACGTCCTCATCGAGAAGCACTATCCTCACCACGCTGCCGTCATGTTCGAGCATGCTGGTAAGTACCTGTGGGAGGTTCTCAAGTACATGGGTATCCCCGTTGAGGAAATCGACTACAACTTCCCGAAGGGTGACTACTATCCCACAGAGAATCCGTTCGCATAAGCATTCCCTTATTACGAAGGAGACATAATGAAAGACAGGTTGCACGATGTAGGCAACCTGTCTTTTTCTTTATCTATATCTGGTGGCTACACCGAGGTAGCCACCAGGTAAATCAGCTTAGATAGACATCAGATAGTCGACGCTGTTCTTTGCAAGCTTCAGGATGTTGCCTTGACAAGAGTTGTTCTTTGGATTGGCGCTCTTGTCGGGCGTTCCGTCTTCGTTCTTCATCGAGAACTCGCAGCCACCATTGCCGATGCAGAGCACGGTACCGCAACCCTTCTGGAATCCATCAGGAGCCTTGTCAGCACCCTTGGCCTCCCATACGTTGAGTTGGCTGACCCATGCAGACTGGCTGTCCCACGTACCGAGGGGATAGATGCCGTAGTCGTTGGTTAGACTATTGTAGCACTCCTCGCTGTTGTTTTCGAGACCAGTGAGTTTGGTGGGGATATCGAAGAACAGGCAGTTGTGGTCTTCTGTCCAGCCGGCACCCTTGAAGGCAATGGCAGCGAAGCACTGGTCGCTGAGCTTCTCGGTGGTAATGCCGGCATAGATGGGATGCGAGCTGAAGTCTTTCGAGAAGGAACCGGTGTTCAGGCATACACCCATCTTCCAGACGTCGTTGTTCCATCCACCGACACCGCAGCCAAAGGCATTGCCTACACCACGAAGCACAGAGGTCGGCAGGCGGTTGATGGTGCCGATGTAAGGTACGGCATGCGACCACAGCAACAGGTTGCCACCATTCTTCACGTACTGCTCGATACAAGGAGCAGCATTACGAGCTACGTCGGAGAAGTTCCAGATGTCGTCGACATTGCCTGTCTCGATGTCACGCAACCAGAAGAGCATGCGATAGTCCTGAATATCTTCAACCTTGTTGACATTTCCAAAGTAGACATATTCGCCCTTTGGATAGTTGGCCTGGAACCAGAGCCATGCTGAAGCTTCATCGTCGTCACCATTGGCTATAAGTTCCTCTGGAGTGGCATATTCTGACAGGAAGCCAGGAATCTTGCCACCAATTCTGGCTGAACCCGTAATAGGCAGAGCCTTGCCCAAGTCGTTTTGTGCTATCAGGGTGGCATTCCAGCTCTCTTTCATAGCTACATTTTCTAGCAGATAGGACGTGCCTGTGACTGTGGTGTTAATTACTTTCGTGCTATCATTGTTGATGAGTTTCAGGATGTACGACTTAGCATCAGGACTAGCCTTCCAGGTGACCTGCAAGTTATGATGGTCGTCGTCGATGTCTATCTGTTCGAACTTCAGTTCGCTGGCTGCTGTGGCTCCAAGACGCGTGTAAGACATCATCATGCCTTGTGAATAAGCGTCAGCACCAGCATATCTGAAGAGGAATTCATAGAGCTGGTTGGTTTCCAGATTCTTGAAAGTGAATGAAGTACCTGGGCACTGGGTATAACCTTGAACCTGAGAACCATTCTTGTAGACTGCTACC
>JAFPEE010000118.1 GCA_017389705.1 Prevotella sp. | reverse complement strand
CTTCACCTTATTATATATAGAGATGATGTCTTTCGATGCGAAGGCCATGCCTAGGCGGATGGCTGCCGAACCCCAGGCCTTTGACATGGTCTGAAGGATGATGAGGTTGGGCTGTGTGGCCAGTTCCTGGCGTAGTGACAACTGTTGTGCAAAGTCGATATAGGCCTCGTCTACTACGACCAGCCCCTCAAACTGCTCGACCACCTTCAGAATCTCCTCGCGCTGCAGGTTGTTTCCTGTGGGGTTGTTGGGCGAGCAGAGCCATACAATCTTCGTGCGGTCGTCGCAGGCTGCCAACAGCTTGTCTGCCTGGAAGTTGAAGTTCTTGTCCAGCGGCACGGGACGGTATTCCACGTTGTTGATGTCGGCACACACCTTGTACATGCCGTAGGTAGGCTCGATAGCCACTACATTGTCGCGCCCGGGCTCGCAGAAGATGCGATAGGGCAGGTCGATGGCTTCATCGCTGCCATTGCCCAGAAAGATGTTCTCTGCAGGCACGCCCTTCACCTTCTCCAGCATCTTTTTCAGGTCTCGCTGCAGGGGGTCTGGATAGCGGTTGTAGGGGGCATTGTATGGATTCTCGTTGGCATCCAGGAACACATGTGCCTCCTTGCCTGAGTATTCATCTCGTGCACTACTATATGGAGCCAGACTCCAGATATTCTTACGGACCAGTTGCTCTAAACTAATCATAAAGCTCAAATTTCTTTGTTCAACGTCTTCATTCGCACGCTCATGGCGTTCTTGTGGGCATCCAGCTGCTCAGCCTCTGCCATCAGCTCTACAGCCCGGCCTATGTGGCTGATGCCTTCCTCTGTCAGGTGCTGGAATGTTATCTTCCTGCAATACGAGTCCAGGTTGACGCCATTGTAGGCTGTGGCATAGCCGTGTGTGGGCAGCGTGTGGTTCGTACCGCTGGCGTAGTCGCCGGCACTCTCGCAGGCATAGGGTCCCAAGAACACGCTACCCGCATTGACTACCTGCTCGCCCAGCTGTCCGTAGTCCTTGGTCTGAATAACCAGGTGCTCAGGAGCGTAGAGGTTGGTCAGCGCCATCATCTCACCGCGATCCTTTACCAGCACGTAGCAGCTGTTTTCCAGGGCCTTGGCGGCAATTTCCTTTCGAGTCAGCTCTTCCAGCTGTCTGTCCAGCTCAGCATGTACCTCGTTGAGCTTCTCCTCGCTGGTGGTGATGAAGAGCACCTGCGAGTCTATGCCATGCTCTGCTTGCGACAGCAGGTCGGCAGCCACGAACTCAGCACGAGCCGTCTCGTCAGCCAATACGCAGACCTCCGAGGGACCAGCCGGCATGTCAATAGCCACCTCGTCCAGCGATACATGCTGTTTGGCAGCCATCACATACTGGTTGCCGGGACCGAATATCTTGAATACCTTGGGAACAGACTCCGTACCATACGCCATGGCGCCAATAGCCTGCACGCCACCAATCTTGTAAATCTTGCTGACGCCTGCTATGCGGGCTGCTACCAGGATGGCAGGATTCACCTTGCCCTCTTTGTTCGGAGGGGTGCACAGCACAATCTCCTTACAGCCTGCTATCTTGGCCGGGGTGGCCAGCATCAGTACTGTAGAGAAGAGTGGGGCAGTACCGCCGGGAATATACAGACCCACACGCTCTATAGCCACGCTCTTCTGCCAGCAGGTGACACCCTCCTGGGTCTTCACCTTCTGTCCTACAAAACGTTGTGAGATGTGGAACACCTTGATGTTATGATGTGCCAGAATGATGGCATCGCGCAGCTCGTTGCTTACCAGCTTTTCAGCCTCGTCCATCTCTTGCTCAGAGACAGCCAGCGTAGTCAGCTGGGCCTTGTCGAACTTGAGCTCATACTCGCGCACAGCCTCGTCGCCGCGTTGCTTGATATCGGCCAGCACCGTAGCTACTGTCTCGTTCAGCTTGGTCAGGTCCAGTCGCGGGCGCTCAACAATCTCCGCCCACAGCTCCTTCGAGGGATACTTGTATATCTTCATCAGCAATAATTTGTCAAATCTCTCTATATGTCGTTTTCGCCTTCATTCTTTAGAGAATCATCTTCTCTATCGGAGTCACCAGTATGCCCTGTGCTCCCATCTCCTTCAGCTTGCCAATGATTTCCCAGAAACGCTTCTGGTCCAGCACGGTATGTACTGAGCACCAGTCCTCGTCAGCCAAAGGAATAATGGTGGGACTCTTCAGACCAGGCAGCACGTTGATAATCTCCTGCAGACGGGCCTTGGGCGCATTCATGCGGACATACTTCTTGTCCTCGGCGTCTTTCACGGCCTTGAAGCGGAACAGCATCTCGTCCAGCGTGGCGCGCTTGTCTTTCGACAGCTGCTTGTTGCCAATGAGCAGGGCCTCGCTCTGCATGACTACTTCCACCTCACGCAGGTTGTTCGATACCAGCGTAGAACCGGAAGAGACAATGTCGAAGATGCCATCGGCCAGACCAATGCCCGGGCTGATTTCCACACTACCGGTGATGACGTGTATCTCGCAGTCTACACCCTGCTCCTCCATATACTTACGCAGGATGTTGGGGTACGAGGTGGCAATCTTCTTGCCGTTGAACCAGTTGACCCCACGATACTCAATCTCCTTGGGAATAGCCAGCGACAAGCGGCATTTCGAGAAACCCAGACGCGAGATGACGTCACAGTCCTCACCACGTTCTACGAACTCGTTCTCGCCCACCACGCCGATGTCGGCCACACCGCTGGCTACTGACTGCGGAATGTCGTCGTCGCGCAGATAAAGCACTTCCAGAGGGAAATTACTCGATTGTACCAGTAGTGTGCGCTTCGAGGCGCTCACCTTGACATCTGCCTCAGACAGCAGGTTCATTGTGTCGTCGAAAAGACGACCTTTCGATTGTACGGCTATTCTTAACATATTTCTTTTCTTTTCCTTTTTACCTTGGTTGTATCTGAATTCAGGGTGCAAAGATACAAAATATTTGGGAATTATGCATTGTTCATTCTGCATTATTTCGTACCTTTGCACGCAAATTCGTATAAAAGTGAAGATAAACGGTATATATATCCAGCTTTTGGCGCTTCTTCTGTTTGCTGCTTGCGGCCCTAAGAAACCTGAGCCTGTGGTGACGCCATGGGGCCAGATTACCGATACGATACCTGTCACAGACGAGTTTGACCTGGACGACATCCAGCGTGCTGGCGAGCTGATAGCCCTTACGCTGACAGGTCCTGAAACCTATTACGACTATCATGGGCGCCACCTGGGAACACAGTATATGCTGGCCCAGCGCTTTGCCGACAAGATTGGCGTCAGCCTTCGCATGGAGGTCTGTCGCGACTCGGCAGAGATGGTCCGTCGTCTGAACGATGGCGAGGCCGACCTCATCTGCTATCCTATGACGAAGAAAGGCATCGGGTGGCTCATCGGCAAGGATAAGGAAGACTTGGAGAGCGAGTTGGCGGAATGGTACAATCCCAAGCTTATTGAAGAGGTGAAGAAAGAGGAGGAGTTTCTGCTCTCCAACAAGAGCGTGAAACGACGTGTGTTCGCTCCGATGCTCAATCGCTCAGGAGGTGTTATCTCGCACTACGACAGCTACTTCCAGCGATATGCTTCCACCATTCGTTGGGACTGGCGACTGATGGCGGCACAATGCTACCAGGAGTCTACCTTCGACCCTCAGGCTCGCTCGTGGGCAGGAGCCTGCGGACTCATGCAGATTATGCCAGCCACCGCCGACCACCTGGGACTGCCTCGCGCCAACATCTTCAATCCTGAGCAGAACATAGCTGCTGCGGCGAAGTATCTGGGGGAGCTGGAGCGTAACTTCTCCGACATCCGCGAACGCTCGGAGCGTACGAAATTCGTCCTCGCAGCCTATAACGGCGGACACTTCCATATCCGCGACGCCATGGCCCTTGCACGCAAGCATGGCAAGAACGAGCATCGCTGGGCCGACGTCGAAGGCTTCGTCTTAGGACTGGCCAAGCCTGAGAACTACAACGACCCTGTCGTCAAGTATGGCTATATGCGTGGCTCCGAGACGGTCGACTATGTCCGCAAAATCCATGAGCGCTGGAATGGCTATCGGGGTGTTCGTGCCCCTCGTAGTGGCCTGGCTCCCAGCAGCATGCCTCAGAAGGCTACCCATGAGCGCAAGAAGAAATATCAGATCAACGAGAACTGATTCTTTTCATTATAGACTTTCAAACAGATTAAACCAATATGACTAAAAACAAAACAATCTTCAATCCCGTCCGACTTGGAAAGTGGCTGATGGCAGGACTTGCCGTCTGCATGGTGGGATGTAATACCAATCAAGACATGGAACAACAAGTTGACGAACTCTACAGCAAGATGTCTCAGGAGGAGCGCATAGCACAACTGAGGAGTATGTTTATGGACGACCTTTTCGATGCCCAGGGCCGGCTCGATACCGCTAAGTGCCGGGAGCTGATACCTCATGGCATAGGCCATTTCTCGCAGTTTGCCATGCAGCAGCCCCGCGACCCCAACGAGTTGCGCGACAGGGTGAAGGCCGTACAGGACTGGCTCATGGCGAACACGCCCAATGGCATTCCTGCCCTTTTCCACGAGGAGGTGCTCTCTGGCATCAATACGCTCGGGGCTACCATCTATCCGCAACAGATAGGACAGGCCTGCTCGTTCAATCCTGAGCTGGCAGAGCTGAAAACCCTCCAGACCAGCACAGCCCTGCGTCGCATGGGTGGCGTGCTGGCACTCTCGCCGATGGTCGACGTGTGCCGCATTCCCAGCTTCAACCGCCTGGAAGAGTCGTATGGCGAGGATGCTTACCTGTCGGCAGCGATGGGTACGGCCTTTGTCCGCGGACTGCAACAGGGCGACCTGAAGAAAGGGGTAGGGGCTTGCTCCAAGCACTACCTGGGCTATGGCGGTGGCGGCGATGCTGACGAGAAGGAGCTGATGGAGGAAATCCTGTTGCCTCACGAGGCGATGATTCGTCAGGCAGGCAGCCGTGTGGTCATGCCGGGCTATCATGCTGTCCATGGAACGAAATGTGTGGCGAACGACGAGATACTGAACGACATCCTGCGAGGCTACCTCGGCTTCGATGGCATGGTGGTAAGCGACTATACCGCCATCGACCAGATTCCCGACCTGGAGAACTCAGTCCAGAAGGCTGCTGCCGCCATCAATGGGGGTAACGACGTGGACTTCCCCCAGGGTGCCGACTACCAGCACCTGCAGGAGGCTATCGACCAGGGACTGGTGAAGCCAGAGGCTTTCGAGCGTGCCGTGAAGGATGTGCTGCGCCATAAGTTCCGCGCAGGACTCCTCGACCAGCAGCCCTACCTCTGTTCTGCTGAGCCCATTGCCCTCGACACGCCGGAGGAGCGCCAGACGGCCTACGACATTGCCGTGCAGTCGGTAGTGCTGTTGGAGAACAAGGGTGTGCTGCCCTTGAAGAACGTTCAGAACATTCTGCTCACGGGTCCTAACGCCAACAGCATCTGGGCCATGTGTGGCGACTATACCTATCCTGCCATGTCGTACTTCTGGAAGAAGAAGGAGGACGTGCAGGACACGCCTCATATCGTGAAGCTGCTCGAAGGCATGCAGCAGCAGAAGCCTGAAGGTGTTAGCCTGATGTATTCGCGAGGCTGCGACTGGACGGAAGAGATAGAGACGGTATATGGTGAGGGTGGTGACGAGCGTGCCTGGCAGTATGAGATACTGCATCGCAAGGTGGACAGCGGCGAGCAGACCAATCCGCAGGAGGCTCTCCAGATGGCTCGTCAGGCTGACGTCATAGTGGCCGCTATGGGCGAGAATGTGATGCTCTGTGGCGAGAACCGCGACCGTCAGGGACTTCGTTTGCCTGGCAAGCAGGAGCAGTATGTCGAGCAGCTCATCAAGACGGGCAAGCCCGTGGTGCTGGTGATGTTCGGCGGCAGGGCACAGGTGGTGTCAGGACTGGCTGAGCGTTGTGCTGCCGTCATTCAGGCGTGGTATCCTGGCGAGGAGGGTGGTCATGCCGTAGCTGACATTCTCTATGGACGTGTGTCGCCGTCTGCCAAGCTGTCCGTCAGCTATCCCAATACGGAAATCAACGAGCCCCTCTGCTATAACTATGCCGCCGAGCAGGATACACGCGTACAATGGCCCTTTGGCTATGGTCTGAGCTATACCACTTTTGAGTACAGCAACCTGCAAGTGTCCCAGACGTCGACGGCTGACGAGAGCCTCGACCTCACGTTCCAAGTCAAGAATACTGGTACGATGGCTGCTGATGAGGTTGCGCAGGTTTATCTGTCGCCGACCTCTGCCGACCAGCCTTTGCGTCCTATCCAGCTACAGGGCTTTGCACGCATAACCCTCCAGCCTGGCGAGCAGCGGACCGTCAGCATGAAACTCTTTACCGACCAGCTGGGCTACTACACCCATGACGGGGCACGTGCGTGGAACATCCTTCCTGGCACCTATATGCTCAAGGTGGGCAGCTCGTCGAAGGACATCCGTCTGCAGTCTGCCGTCACCCTTACCGGACAGCCCGTCAGCAAGCCCCTCAGAGACCATTACTTCGCCGAGAGCATCATTAGCAGTCCAGCCTCGAGTTCTTCTTCCGTCAAGCCATAGAGCTGATTCTCTGACCGAAGTGGGGCAGGGTAGGCCTCACAAGGTGACACTAAGGCAGGGATGTCATTCACATGTCCCTACTGGCATTTCATACCTGGAGCACAACGGGGTCGGTTCTTTGAATCTGAAGGTACAAAGTGTGGCTTGCGCAATCCGGTGTGCACTTAAAAAGTGCACAGTAGGGTCGGTTCCGCTGTGCTTTAGAAGAGGCGTCACTCACCCATCCCCATGACATCCCAATCAAAAGACTTCCAGGAACTGCGCAGGAGTAATCACGCGTGGTGACGAAGGATAATGCTTCAAGTTGCCTATCACGAGAAAAGAATCCTCCTGACTCAACGATACTTCATAGAACACGCGATCATCCTCGTCTGGCATCGACTCTGCAAAATTGACCCTCGACGACTCTATGCCGTTCTCGATAATAAAAGATATCAGCGCTTCAGCCGTTTCCTTGAGAATCGGGAACTTCGAGCGGTGTAGCACATCCTCATACTCTGCGATAATGTCTGCATCATACAAAGGAACGAATTCCTGCTCCAGCAATAGCCTCACCACCTTTGCAGTAGCAGCCTCGGGATTCTTCGTTATCAAGGCCGACACCAGTACATTGGTGTCAATCACAGCGTATATCATACCGTCTGCTTTTTACGACGTTCTTCACGAGCCGCACGAATCTCCGCATTGATTTCGTCCAGCGTCATCTCTGGTTCCAGACTGGCTTCCGCTGCCCTGCGTTGCTGCATAAACAGGTCGAGCGCACTGGGCTGAGCCAATCTTGCGCCCCTGATGGCAAATGGAATGCTTCGACTCCTGATAACAGCCTTCACAAAGATGTTGAAAGCCGTGTTTGCACTCATACCAAACTGTTCGCAGAGTTCATCGAACTGTGACTTCATCTCCGAGTCTATTCTTACTGTTACTGCCGACTGTGCCATAATTCAACATTTTTCTGAAACCACCAAATTTTGGGGTAACTTTTTTTATTCTTTCCCTTCCACGATTTTGATTTCTTCTTCCGTCAAGCCATAGAGCTGATTCTCTGACCGAAGTGGGGCAGGGTAGGCGTTGCAAGGTGACACCAAGGCAGGGATGTCATTCACCTGTCCCTACTGGAGCACAACGGGGTCGGTTCCGCTGTGCACTTTGTGTTCAATATCAAGGGTAACAATTATCGGACAGTCGTTCTGGTAGTGTTCTTTGCAGGAACAGTGGCTATCCGGTTTATCGGAACACACTATGAGTATGACAAGATTAAGGACATAAAAAATATTTAGGCTATGACGATTAGGGACGAAAAAGAGTACAAGGATTACGAAGCCCGCGTGGAAAAGCTGATTGAACGGGGGACGGAACTGGGCGACATGGAGTTGCTGAGTTCAGAGGAGAAGGCAGAGTTCACAATGCTGAGCGATGCCCTCGATGAATATGGTCGTGCCTATCATCCACTGCCAGGCAGGATGAGTACGCTGCTTACCAACGCCATTCTGACTCAGGTCAAAGAGCGTGGATTGAAGCAGAAGGATGCTGCCCAGATGATTGGCATCAGTGCCACTACCTTTAGTGACCTGCTTCATGGTCGCAGGTCGATGAGTTTCGACGTTGCACGCAGTCTTTACAAAGTGCTGGGCGTGCCAGCCGAGGTTGTGCTAGCATAACGACAGAGGGTGACAGTCACCCTCTGTGTCCTTTATTTGGGGAACCCTCTTTCTGCTTGATGTCCGTTTTTTAATTACTTTCATCTAATTTCTTACAGTCAAAAACAAATTGTTTCACGGCAGGTATTGGTTGTGAACGCGCTCCGATTACTTACCAAATCCACGACCACCCATCTTGATAAATATATCCGGGCGAAGGATGAGAGCTAAAATTATCAACAATGCTATCATTTCTTAATCTCCTATGTTTTAAAGTTATACAATGTTTATGCCATGAAAGTTCGCTTGATAAAGTGATGTGACAGAACTTGGTACCTGTCACACATGCGAAGTCCCGTAAATATTATCTATTAGTTTGCAGGAATATATGTAATCATTGTTAGTTCTGTACCTGAGACCTTTGTTGTTTGAAGCCCGATTACCGTTTTCATCTTTTCTTTTGTATATGCATCTGTAAACATCAAAAAATTATCTTTTGCATCAGATGATAGTGGTGTATAACGTTCCAATAGATGGTTTCCAGCATTAGTATATTGCAATAAATCCAAATAAATGACAATGCGAGACATTTTTCCTCCTTCAAAAAAGTAAAATAATGCACAAGAAGTATCATTTTTCGTATAATTATAGGCCAGCATAGATGATGTGCTTGACGAAGAAGACTTTGGATGTGTCTCTTGGGATTGTATAGATGACATTGTAGCACCCCAATCAAGTATTGGAGTGTCATAGATGTCGTATTTTGGGGTTATCGTAACTTCGCAAGTTGCAAAAGAGTTTCCATTCTTTGCAGTGATTATTGTTGTTCCAATATGACCACCCTTAACCAGTCCTTTATTGTCAACTTCTGCAATATAATTATCATCAGAGTTCCAACTATTAGCATTAGTAGCAGATAGTTGCTTAGTTTCGTCGTAATGCATAGTTATGCTTGTTGGGTTAATTGTAACTTTTTGTTCTGCCTGACTTTCATCTTCTTTTGAACACGATGTCATACATAGGGTTAGCATTACAAAAAGAGAAATCACACTATTTATTCTTTTCATTTTTTAGTTGGGTGTTTATATGCCATTACCCATCGGCTCTAAAATTTATTTATACAATTCTATTGCTTGTTTTACCGCATTAATAGCTGTTTGAACGGAGCACACAAAAAGTTCTTTTGCACTGTGCAGTTCACCGCTATGAATGTAGTCTTTTTCGACCTTATATTGTTCTAAAAGGTTTTGCGCTTCCCTTTCAACTTTACCAGCATTCTTTTCCAGTTGCCAAGTTTTCACAGTAGTCCAACCAGAGCGACCGCCATATCCGCCTTCGTCATTCAATCGGTATTCTCTTTTGTTGACTGCTTTGCCTACATCCTTTATATTATTCTCAATCATTCCGACCTTTGTATATTTGCCATTTACCGCTACATAAACCACACCAGTACCACTTTCCCTCTTACGGATAGCAATCCCAAAAGGTCTGCATACAATACAATGACCTGAGCGATCTTTTAGTCGATGTCCATAAGGGCAAGGATTAGTTAATACGAAGCCACAACCTTGTTTCTTCGCTTTGTCGTGATACACCTTTACAATTTCGCCACGAGCATCATAAATATCGGATGGGCTGATGCCATGATGTTTGATGAACTCTTTTTCATCATTTGTTAGTACCTTTAAAATATCATCCATAATCCCATAGTTTTAAGTTTATACTTTCTTACATCCAGCACCAACTTAAAAAAGAAGGCGCAAGCTTTTGCCATACGCCTAAGAGGTTCACCACAAACCCACATACAGATATAGGAAAGCCTGCGCACTAAAACGCTGCTTTATTCTGTATGTTGTTTGCTCTCTTTTCTTTGAGTGGTGATTTCTTAGGCAATCGAGCAATATGTCTTGCACTCTTTTACAGAATGCAGGGGCAAAGATACGCAATTATTTTGATTTAGGAACAAGAATTACGACTATTTTTTTTAGAAAAACAAAAAAAAAAATTTGAATAACGCGGGTAAACGCCCATTCTATCATAGGTTTCACGCCAAAAATAAATCCCAAATTTAGAAAAAAATGGAGGAATCCTTTTTTGTGGGCTTGCAAATTGTTGAAATAATGGACATTTAAAAAACGTATACGGACTTTCAAGAGTCCCGTTTGGAACATCCGCGAAAACTGCGTACCTTCGCAGATGAAATTTCACCAGTCGGAGTTTCTGCTGCATTCTTTTCGATGTCAGTCAGCAGTCAAAAACTTAGCACGGCTCCGAGCACGAGATGAAGAACGCCTATCTATATCATCGTGTAAGTGCGAGAGGGCATTTTAATACCGCTATAAAAAATGAAAAAGGTATTTAATCCCAACATTATGGCAGGTTCACAGGAACAGAACGAACCTCGCCTTCTCGGAAGCATCGTAAAGGAGATGCTTCATGGTAACTCACCGCTCGCAAAGGGCTATCGTCAGTACATCGCTTCTCAAGAGAACGGGGAAGCCGAAGAGCCAGGTTGGCACGCCAACACGGAACTTGGCTGCGATGTGAAAACAATCCTGCGTAGCGACCGACGCTTGCAGACGGACAAGGGGTATCTAGGCGTTTTAAGACTCGACTCGGAAGCTGATATCGACGAGTTTCGCTGTCGCGATGCTCACATGACGTTCATTGAAACGGTTCCCATGACGGCTGGCAAACGCAATCCGCACGTCTTCGACGGCGAGTACATCACGCTCACTCGTAGGGATGACGGAAGCCTGCGCCCGAACTTCAAGCCGATGCCGAAGTTAGGGGCTAACCTGAGTGTTGACAACTACGCCTTCGAGGTGTATCGCGAACTTCGTGGGGCGCTGAAAGGCCTTGTAGAAGAGTAAGTTTTCCGTGGCCAAAGCGGTTTCAGCGTTCAGTTAGTTCAGTAGTTCAATAGTATATGTGTATCAGTTGTATATAGTTTGTAACTATCTAATAATCAATGCAATATATAAAGATTAGAGATATTGAAATACCCTCTGAATCAACTGAAACAACTGAACTCTGAAACGCTGAACGCCTGGCCCTATTTTAAGTTTCATCTAAAAAGCAAAATTAAAGTATTATGATTTTCGATATTACAAAACCGAAAGCGCCCGAAATGCCAAGCCTCAATGGTAAAGGCTTAGAGGCCATCAAGCTCTTATTGAGCCAGACTTCAAAAGATATGCACGCACCCTTGCTGCCCATGCTGTTCCCTGTACTCGGAAGCAAGGTGACGGGTGCCGACGCCGAATTCCAGTACCCCAGCGGACAATGGCTCGAACTGTGCGGGATGCTCGCTGCCTTAGTTGCCGACTCCGGTAATAACAAAGGTCAGTTGGGGCTTCTGGTAGAGGCCATCAAGCGCGACGAGCGACGCTCTGACCAGGCTGAAATCAAGAAGTATCTGGAATACCAGAAGACCTTCAAGAAGCGTTCTCAGTCGAAAGACCGCCCCGATGCCCCTGACCTCTGTCTGAAATGCCTTCCTTCGGACGCAACCCGCCCGGGTTACCTGAAGGCACAGATGGCTGCTGAATCCCACGGCGGCTACACCACCTTCATTGACCTTCCCGAGATTGACGGACTAAACGGTTTGTGCGGAGGACATAAGCAGGTCACTCATCTTCTGAGACTGATGTTCGACCGTCAGATCTATCAAGCACTCAGAGCTACAGTTGACGGCATCACGGGCTCTGCCTTGCTCCGAACTAACATCACTATGTCGGCAACTCCGCCAAGCTGCCGTGAGTTCTTCAAGTCCAACTTGTTCGACGGCACGCTGGGGCGTGTGGTTCTTAGCTACAAGCAACGTGCCGACAGAGACGGGCGCATCCCTCGTATAGGCAAATTCAGCGACGAGTTCTACGAGCAGCTCGACCAGTATCTCCAGCGGCTCACCATCCTCAAAGGTCGCTATGTCATCCGTCCGCTCAACAAGCTGATAGAACGCTTGGCGGTGGAGATGGCAGAACTGGCTGACCTGACGGATTCGGACTGTCTGCACGACATGGGTAAGCGCAGCCTGATTTCCGCTTTCAAGGCGGGCTGCATCCTATGGGCGCTGAACAACCAAACATGGACACGTTCCATGGGTGACGTCGTAGAATGGTTAGTATGGAACGACACATGGAGCAAGTGGCAGGTACTGGGGGATATGCTACTCAAAGACGGTACGCTGGGCACGACTGATACCGAGAAAAAGGGACCTGCCAATATGCTCGACAGCATCGAGGGAACCACTTTCAGCGAACAGCAGTTGGATGCGCTTCGTCAGAGCCTGGGCAAGCCCATTGGTACTGACACCAAGCGACAACTCCGAGTGTGGTCTGCCAGAGGCTTTATTACCTACAGCAACCAGACGGGCCTCTACACCATTACGGAGGAATACCTGAAGAAGTCGAAGAACAAAAAATGAAGATGACTATGGATAAGTATGATATCGAGAAGT
>JAFPEE010000117.1 GCA_017389705.1 Prevotella sp. | reverse complement strand
AGGTAGTCGACACGATGGTCTTGCAGTGTCTTGGCCACCTCGACGGCTCCAGCACCGTAGGCGTCGGCCTTGACCATGCAGACGAGCTTAGTCTCGGGCTTGAGGAACGAGCGGTAGAAGTTGAGGTTGTCGACGACAGCATTGAGATTGACCTCGAGGATGGTCTCGTGGACCTTCTGCTCCAGACGCTCGGTGATACGATCGAAGCCAAAGGCGCGCGCACCCTTGATGAGCACCACCTCGTCGTGCAGCTGACGGAAGGAGTCGCTGTGGAGGAAGGCATCGGTAGACACATGGAAGATGGAGGTGGGTACATGGAAGACGTCATGCTGGGCCAGAATGCGGGGTCCGATACCGATGAGCTTGGTGACGCCACGTTTGATGCAGAGGTCGTTGACCTCGCGATAGAGGGCCTCATCAGACATGCCACTCTGGAAGATGTCGCTGAGGATGAGCGTCTGGCTGACTGCTGCCGGCTTCTGACTGTCAGCATTGTTGGCACGACGGTTCATGAAGTCGAGGGCGATGTCGAGTGAGTTGATGTCGGAGTTGTAGGAGTCGTTGATGAGCGTACACCCATGGCGTCCTTCCTTGACCTCCAGACGCATGGCGACAGGTTCAAGGTGTGCCATGCGCTCGCGCAGCTGCTCTGGGGTGACACCCAGATAGAGCGCTGTGGCAGCTACTGCCAGCGAGCACTGGATGGAGGCCTCATCGTAGAAGGGCAGCTGATAGGTGGGCAGCAGCTCGTCGCGTCGCCAGCCTATCTTCTGACCCTTGAAGCCTGAGCGTCGGATACAGCGGCTGACAAGGTCGTCGTCGGCATTATAGATGATCACCTTGGCATCGCGGAACAGCAGAAGCTTCTCCATACACTTCTCCTCCAGACTGCGGAAGTTCTCCTGATGGGGTGCACCGATGGATGTCAGCACACCAATAGTAGGCTGGATGATGTCGTGCAGGGCCTCCATCTCGCCCAGCTGGCTGATGCCTGCCTCGAAGACACCTACTTCGGTCTGGTCGTTGAGCAGCCACACACTCAGGGGTACGCCAATCTGCGAGTTATAGCTCTTGGGCGAGCGTGTGACGACCTTATCGGGCGAAAGCACCTGGTAGAGCCACTCCTTAACCATCGTCTTGCCGTTGGAGCCTGTGATGCCCACAATGGGAATGTCGAACTCGTCGCGATGGCGCTCAGCCAGTCGCTGCAGGGCCTCCAGGGGTGAGGGTACGACCAGGAAGTTGGCGTCTTGATATTGGGCACTAAGACTGATGCTTTTGTCGCTTTCAACTACGAAGTTGCGGACACCACGACGATAGAGGTCGCTGATGTAGCGGTGGCCGTCGTTACGGGGTGTCTTCAGTGCGAAGAACAGCGTTTCCTCAGGGAAACAAAGTGAGCGGCTGTCGGTGAGCAGCCATCCTATCTGTGCGTCGGCATTACCGATGCGTCGGGCGCCGATGAGCGTCGTAATTTTCTCGATGGTGTAATTCATAATGCGAAGGTAGTATATTTTTTCCGTAACTCGGCCATTTTTAACATAGTTTTATCCATGAGTGCCTTGTACTGCGGGTCGTCAGGATGGAAGGGCTTATGTGCCAGCGCCTGCTTCAGAGGGCGCCACTCGTCGAGATAGCTCTTAGCCTCTGGCGAGAAGCAGGTGTCTACCAGTCGCTCCCAGATGTAGTCGACGGCCTGTGCCGAGGGATGCAGCATGTCGGGGGCGTAGAAGCGGTAGTCGCGCAACTCGTCCATCATGATTTCGTAGGCAGGAAAGTAATAAAGCTTAGCATTTAGAGTTAAGACTTTTTGGACGGCGAGGAGGAGGGTCGCTTTGGAGAGCTGACTCTCATGGTAGCCATACTTGCGATAGCGTATAGGACTGACGGTGAGCACGATGTGTACCTCTGGACTGCGCTGACGCAACAAGCTAATGGCCTGCAGCAGGTAGTCGGCACACTGGTCGACGGTAAGCTCCTCTTCCTGAAAAAGGGTAGCAGGACGCTTCTGACAATTGTCTACTATCTGGCCTGTCTCCTTGAGGCGATAGACGTGGTTGGTGCCCAGCGTGAGGAAGGCAGTTTGCGGTGTGGCCTCACAGCGCTCAATGGTGTGCAGCACGGAGGCAGGATTGTACATGGTGCCATAGGGGTTGACGGTGACTGGGAAGCCCTCGTCGCGAAAGCGCTGACCTATGGAGTCGGCAAAGCAGGAGCCCACAAAGAGCAGCTCTTCGCAGGGCTGTATGGCGAAGTCGGGCTTAGCTATGTCGACGACAGTTCTGAACTCCATCTCCTTCTTACCCTTTTACATTGTTACCTTATTACTATTCCTCTTACCTTGTTGTCAGCTTCTGCTGACCTGCAGACCACTCTTCGAGAGCGTCATGTCGACAAAGCGGGCATTGGGATTGGGTTGTGCGGTATTGATAATCTGCTTGATGCGTGCTGCAGCCTCAGGGTCCTTCGCCACCATATAGAGGTAGCCGCCGCCACCAGCACCAGGCAGCTTATAGCCCAGACAGAGGTCGTCGACAAGGTCGGTGATGCGACGCACGCTGTCAGGATTGGTGCCGCTGTCGATGAGCTGGTTCTGCTGCCAGGTCTTACGGATGAGTCGGCCCATCTCCTGGAAGTCCTGACGCTGGATTGCCTCGTACATATCCATGGCATGAGCCTTCATCTCGCGCAGCTGACGGAGCTCGCCCTGATGGTTGAGGAACATGCGACGCACTATCTCAGCGAGTATCTTCTTGGCCGTACGAGTAACACCTGTATAATACAGGAGGTGACACTGGGCATATTCGGGTTGGGTGTAGACGGCATCAGGCAACCAGCGTACCAAGGGGTTCTGGTCGAAGCCACGAGGAGTTTCGAGCAGCTTGACACCACCCAAGACACCGCCAAACTGGTCTTGCCAGCCACCACCAGTGGTAAGCAGCTGTTCAAGGATGAGTGTACGACGACCTATCTCATTCTTGTCCCATGCCAACGAGCAGAAATCGTTGACAGCCCCCAAGACGGTAGATGCCAGAATGCTACTGGTGCCAAGGCCACTGCCTGCGGGAATGGCCGACAGCAGGGTCAGCTCGATGCCACAGCCAAAGTTCTCCAGCTGGGCACGCAGCGTAGGATAAGTCTGTTGCGAGAAAGCAGGCAGGAAGCCTGCCAGCGCCAAGGCAGCCTTGGGTATGGAGAAAGGCGAGCCCACCTTATTAAAGGCTGCCAACTGGTCATAGGTCTCTATGACCTCCATGGCTCCGAGGTCGATGCTACGCAGCACGATATGGGGTTCACGACAGGGCTTGACATAGGTCTGCAGGGGTGGCTGACCATTCAGCTCAATGGCGATGTTGACTACACCCCCGCCCTCCATCAGACAGTAGGGAGGGGTGTCGGTCCATCCACCAGCGAGGTCGATGCGTACCGGTGAGCGCCCCCACACAATCTGGTCGGAAAAAACGGACAGGCTAGGGTTCTGTTTTTCTGCCAACACGCTCTCTGTCAGACCCTCACGCAACAGGGCAAAGGCCTGATTGCTCTGCCCTCGGAACATGGCATCGTGGATGCGTGTCATGAGGGGTGCCGTCTCGGCTATCGGGGCAGGCATGGGCAGCTGCAGGTCGCTGAACTCGCGAGCCGCCTCGTCGAGGTCAAGCTGATAGAAGACGCTGTGCTGCCAGTTACGCGCCAGGGCAGGCCAGTTCTGAGCTCGGAACTGACGACGCTGCGCAAAGAGTCTGCGCAGGTTGGCGACATTGGAGATGTCCTCGGCAGAGAGGTGGTCTACAGCCTTGCGCTCTATATCGGAGAGGTCGTTCAGACCTGCGAGTGTCTCAAGGACAGGGAACTGCTTCTTCTGCTGCTCACTGCCTGCGAACTTATCGCCTATGTGATACTGGCGCACGCAGTAGCGTGTGTCGCCAATGGGAATGATATCGAGGCACTGACCATGCTCAAGGGTGATGGTCCAGTCGTTCTCAGGCACACCTGTCACGATGTTGTCGTGTGTCAGCGTCCAGTGCGGACCAATGCAGCTGTTCTCTATCCATACGTTGGTATTCTGCTCGGTAAACTGATAATGTGTCAGCGCATTCTGTGTGAAGATGCTGGGATGGGGCTTGCGGTCGTGATGCATGATGTCGCGCTGGTCGTTGACGATGTTCTGGATGGCTACCGTCGAGGATATCATCTCACCAGAGGTGCCAAAATGGTAGAACTCGCCACCCTGCAGGGGTACGATAGCCACAGACAGCTCACGCAGCTCAGCATCGTCAATAGTGGGATGGGTACCCAAGGTACAGCCGAACTCGGAGTAGAGGTCGTATTCTTTGATGGGGAACTCGGAAGACGCAGGGTGCTCAGAGCGCTTCATGAGCAGCTGGACTGCGCGGTCGCTGAGTAGCCAGATGCCGATATCGGTCAGGTAGAAATGGTCTTTCAGCAGTTCCGTCAGGCGCTCGGTGCTGGGCTTCTGCAACATCATCTTCAGCACGTTAGGAGTACGACGGTCACTGACGAAGACACCATGGTTCCTGGCGATAGAAGCATCGAGCCACAAGCCATAGCACACCACATCGGCATCAGGGACAGGACCAATACGCTCTGCTGCGCGGATATACACATCGCCACTGACTATCATGGTGGTCAGACGCTGTGGGGCCTGCGCCATCATACGCTCATAGAGGGGCAGCTGCAGGTCGAGCAGAGTCTGCGAGAGTCGCTGTCCACGTTCCCAACGGAAGACAGGAATGGGGGTGAGTATCTTTCCACTAGGGGCATAGGAGGGCAGGCGTCGGCTCTGTCCGCCAGCATGCAGGATGAGACGTTTCTCCTGAGCAAGCCACCCGGAAAAGTCCTTTTCTGTCTTCGCTGTTTCCTTATCATTATTATAGGCCTGCTTGAGCAGCCAGGTGGTTCCCCCACCCGAACCCAGCTTATGACCTATAGGGTCGTTGGTACAAAAGAACTCATCGTGTGAAAAGCCTGTCACATCGTGAAAGCACTCCACCAGGTTGGGAGGCAATGATAGCAACTTCTTCATAGCCGGCAGCATTTAGGATTGTTGGACTGTCTCCTCCTTAGGCTTGCGCACCATGCGCCAGACAAGCAGCAGGACGACAAGAAGCAAGATGGCATAGGCCACATAGGCTACCGTCTCCGTACGGTCGATGGTCTCAGGGAAGAAACTCAGCACCACCTCGTGCTTGCCAGGCTTCACCTGTAGAGCGCGCAGCACGTAGTCGACACGTCCTAACTCCTGTTCGACGCCATCGACTGTGGCCTTCCATCCAGGATAGTATATCTCAGAGAACACCACGACGCCACCCTTGCCCGAGTTGACCTCGTAGGTCAGCTGGTTAGGCTCGTAGCCCTTGATGCTGACCATGCTCAGTGTGTCCTGATCGACAGCATCGCCCAGAATGTCGCGGAACTTCTTGTCGCTGACAGCTTCATGGCGTAGAGGCAGGGTACCTGTCATGTCGAGTTCCTGATTGGCATTGTCCACATAGTTCACCTTGTCGACGAACCACGCATTGCCGTAGGTATAGGGATTCTCTACGGGAACCGTCTGTCCACCCTGTAGCGGAAGGATGAAATACTTGGTATTGAGCATGTTGAGTACAGGACAGATAGAGTCGCCATTGACTTGCGTCATGTCGCCACCAGCCTCAGCAACAGCCTTGAAAAGGCGCTGCATCTCTGGCTCTATATGGGCGTCGATGAGCTCTTGGTAGCGACGTAGCTTGGCAGCATGGTAGCCACCGATGCTCTTCACGTAGAATGAGGTCTCGTTCTCGTTAAATGTCGATGTAGCGAGGTTGAGTACACGATAGTCGAGTGACTTGTCTTGCAGGATGTGGTCGATGGATGCCGACTTCTGGATAGGCTCGTCGAGTACGGTGGCAGAGACGAACATGCCATCGTTCAGGTAGCGCTTGTTGACCTGCCACATATCTAACAGGCAGAGCAGGGTCAGACAGACGACAGTACGCCAGGCATTAACTTTACGATACTTGTACTCCAGCAGCAACAAGGTGCCGATGGCGATAATCCAGAACGAGCGCCAGCAGTCGTAAGTAAAGATGGCGACACGCATCTCCGTCAGGTTCTGCACCAGCGGTGTCAGCTGGTCAGCGGGAATCTGGCTCATGGCCTGCATCTCGCTGGAACTGATGTAGCTGGGGAAGAAGAACTTGGGCATCAGGGCAAAGAGCAGGGCAAGGCCACCTGTCAGCGCAAAGGAAATAATCAAGGGCTTTAGGCCTTTGGCGCTTGACTCTTGGCAAATCTCAATCCACCGTTTCAGGGCCAGCAAGGCCAGCAAGGGGATGGTGAACTCTGCAATGACCAGGATGGAGGCTACCGTTCTGAACTTGGCATACATGGGTATGTAGTCGATGAAGAAGTCGGTAAAGGGCATGAAGTTACGTCCCCACGACAACAGGATAGACAGGATGGTGACAGCCAGCAGGGCCCACTTCATAGGGCCTTTCACGATGAACAGTCCCAGCACAAAGAGCATCAGCACGAAGGCGCCCACATAGACTGGTCCCATCGTCATAGGTTGCTCGCCCCAGTACTGGCCAATCTGCTGGTAGATGCCCTCATACTCCGGGGCGGCATGCTTCATGGCCGTCTTGCTTTGTGCCATAGGTACCGAGGCGCCGCCCTTGGTATTGGGCACCAAGAGGGTCCACGTCTCGTCGATACCATAGCTCCACTGCGTGATATAGTCGCGATCCAAGCCACTCGACGTCTGGTTGGCAGCATTCTGTTTCACCAGCTCGCTCTTGCTACGCATAGACTCCTGACCGTAGAGCCAGGTATGATACAGGTTGGAGAGGTTCAGACAGATGCCGATGGCAGCACCGGCGATGCATACCGCTGTGGCTTTCAGCAGGTGCTGATAGTTCTTCTGACGGATGCCTTCGATGAGGAAGGCGATGACCATGGCCGCGATGATGAAGAGGTAATAGTACGTCATCTGCACATGGTTGGCCAACACCTCCAGAGCTGAGAAAAGTGCTGTCGCCACCAGTCCCCACAGGTACTTGCCACGATAGGCCAACACTACGCCTGCTATCATAGGCGGCAGGTAAGCCAGGGCCATGACTTTCCAATAGTGACCTGCGGCAATGATGATGAAGAAATAGCTGGAGAAGGCCCATACGACGGCACCCAGCATGGCCAGATACCAGCGGAAGTCGAAAGCACGCAACAGAATATAGAAGCCCAGCAGGTAGGCAAAGACGTACCATACGATGTCAGGTAGCCACAGATGATAGGCGTTGCCCACCTGTTTCAACACCGTCGTGCTGTTATACGAGGGAGCCATCTGATAGGTAGGCATTCCTCCGAACAAGGCATTGGTCCAGCGTGTCTGCTCGCCTGTACGCTCCATATACTCCTTCATCTCCTGACCTGCACCCCTGCCTGCCGAGGAGTCGTGGCGATAAAGGATACGTCCTTCGATGTCGGCAGGGAAGAAATAAACAAACGAGATTACTGCAAATAATACTACTGCCAGCACATCTGGCAGCCATGCTTTCAGACTCTTCATAACAAAATATCTTAGTTTTTGGGTGCAAATATACGAATAAAATTCGTAACTTTGCTGTCTACGACAGCGAAATTACTCCGTCTCGGCAAAAAAAGAGAATTAATTCTTTTGATTTGCTCTCGACTTTTCGTAACTTTGCAAGAATTCGTAGGATTTCTTTATATAAAGGCCGTCTGGGGAATTGAGGAAAAATGGGGTTACGTTTTGGAGACCGTTCTCAATTCTTCATTCTGCTATAAATTGCTATCAATGAACACCCGACGCTGAGCCACCAGCCGTTTCATGACTCAACATCGGGTGCAAAGGTATATAGAATATGTGAGACGACAAAACTTTTGAGGGATTTTTCACTCTTTCTTCTTTTGTTTCGTGTTTTTGTGCTACCTTTGCAACTGAAAGTTGCGAAACTGCTCACGCTCGGCTATCGATGCAAGCATCATTGCACTCGCTTAATCGCAGTTTTGCACACATAATTCAAAACAGATAATATCTTATGACTAAGATAACAGTCCAGAATACAGAGATAACGGTCCTGTCGCATAATGACAAGAACTATATATCGCTAACAGATATGGCTAATGGCAAGCAAAGTGAAAGCCGTGCTGCCGATGTCATCAAGAACAGGATACGCACCAGATACACGATAGAGTTTCCTGGAACTTGGGAGATGATTCACAACCCCAATTTCAAAGTGGTCGAATTTGACCACTTTAGAATGCAGGCTGGTACAGGTGCTTGAAGAAAACGAGGGTAGGAAACTGTTGAAGTAAAAACAAACATGTACGAGCATTTAATTCAGGAGAATATTCTTTTCTTTATGTTTTATGCAGCAGTGGCAATGATGGCTTTGATGGCCAGCTGTTATCTGCTGTTCCGTGATGGCAATGCCTTTGCTGCTCACATTTCATCGCCTATACGCCTACGCCGATTGACTGCGGCCTTCTTTGCCATCATAGCCTTTTGCCATGTGTGGTATTTGCCAACCTATTTCCTGTCTTCAAGCGATGAGGTCTTGCAATGCAGTCTTGTGGGTAGCTTGCTCGACTGTCTGACGTTTTTCCCCTTGGAGATCGTCATATTATTAGCTATGCTACAGGACCGTAGGCGACCGCTATGGCCTGTTGCCTTAATGATAGCTCCACCCGTTGTAGGAATGGCATGGGGCGTTATCAACTGTAGCGATGCCTTGATGCCGATGATACGTATCTATTTCCTACTGTTGAGTATTAGCTTGATTATATATATGGTACGCGAGGTCAGACGATACGGACGCTGGCTGCGCGACAACTATGCCGACCTGGAGCATAGGGAGGTGTGGCAGAGCTTCCTGGTATTGGCTGTTATTTTTATTGCGTCCGACTTTTATGTAGGCGGCTACGGGCTGCCTGTTTACGAATATGTCTCACAGGTACTTGCCGTTGTTCTCGTCTGCTATCTCCTGTGGCGCGTGGAAACGCTGAGCGACCTGAGCATATCACAGCCGATGCTTCCTGAAGAAGAGAAAACGACCTCCACAGAGAATGAGGAAAGTGATGCATTACCACTCTCTATTTCCAGCAACATTGGGGCATTGCTGAAACAGTATTGCGAGCAACCGCGCTTATATCTGCAATATGACATCTCTCTTTCCCGGCTTGCGATGGAAATTGGCACCAACCGCTACTATCTCAGCCAGTATTTCTCCAGTCAGGGCTTGAATTATAATGCTT
>JAFPEE010000116.1 GCA_017389705.1 Prevotella sp. | reverse complement strand
TTCCCATTCCGAACAGAGAAGTTAAGCCCGCCTGCGCCGATGGTACTGCAATGCAATGCGGGAGAGTAGGAGGCCGCCACTTTTCATTTAAAGTGAGAGAGAAGTCCTTTCGTCAGTAATGATGAGAGGACTTCGTTTTTTATATCAATAGTAATATGGATTACTGGCTATTAGGCTTTATGTAGCTTGAATAGACTTTTTTAAGCATAAAGTAAAAGATGGTCCCGCTTATGAGGCCTGCTATAGCATCAACAGCATAATGTGCATAGATATATACTGTGGCAAAACACATGATGATGTAGAAAGGTAAAAGGCATATTGTCAGCCAACGACTACGAGTATGTAGGGATAAAAGGATTACTACTGTCGTTATACCAACATGGCTGCTAGGAAAGGCTGCGGTAGGACGTTCACCAGCATTGTGTACGGAGTCGAGCAGGTGATGGAAGAAGCCGTCTGCATTGCCTGGTGCTGTCATTCGTTCAGAATGGGTAAGGAACCAGTCACCTATATTGGGAAATATGCCGGCTGCAATCTGATCAGTACCAGCAGCCAAGTAGTAGAACTGTGGACCGGCAACAGGCAAGAATATAAAAATTACATAATAGATAAAGAACGAGCTGAGCATTACGAAGGCAGCCATCTGGAACTCCTGATAGCGCTTGATGAAATAGTAGAGTAGCAGGACGCTCATGAGTGGGAAATAGCTGATATATCCCATGCACATGAGTTCAGAGAACCAATCCCATGGCATCTTTTGTGAAAAGAGCAGGGCAGGATGACAACCAAAAACTGTCTGTTCGTATTCAGCAAAGATATGGTCTAAATTAGGTGATGTGCGGTTGAGTTCATAGGTGTCAGGATACCACAAACTGAGAAATAACATCTGAATTCCAATACGGAGGAACATGGTCAGGCGGCAGGGAACTAAACGATATAAGCCCCAAGCAGCAAAAGTAATAAGTACTATCTGCATGCGTACCTTTATCATTTCTTCTGCATTGACCAACTTATCCCATTGCCATGCCATCATAATAAGGGTCAGTAAAAGGTAGGCTATCGCTATCCACTCCACAGCCAACAATCCGCGCTGTGATTTCTTTTCCAATATGAATAAGTCTGTTATCTTCAAATTGAATCTTTTTATTATATTTAAAGCCATTTGTTCTCTTTATACCACTTAATGCTGCGATGTACTCCTTCTTCAAGTTTAACTTTTGGCTCGTAGCCCAACTCCTTGCGTGCGGGATTGATGTCGCAGCGCCAGTTACGCTGGCGCATAATATTATATTTGTCGTTGTTTAGTGCAGTTACTTTGCCAGTCAGATGTCCTACATACTCACCACAGAAAGTAATAATACGAAGCAGCCACAAAGGAGCGGTAATGCGTATCCACCAAGGGTTGTCCAGTTCATGGCGGATGAGATTGCTAAACGTGCTCGACTGGTATACTTCACCATCTGATAAGAAATAGCGTCGCCCTGTCTTACCTTTCTCCATGGCCAAGAAAACTGCTTGCACTACATCTGCGACATAGACAAAAGTAATATCCTGCTGCTTGAAACCCACAGCGAAGTCTGTATGTGCTTGGATGCTCTTAGCCATCATGAAATAGTCTCGCTCACGAGGACCATAAACCCCAGTAGGTCGCAAGATAGTATAGGGAAACTCTTTCCCTTGTTTTTTTAATTCCTCATTGAAGCTGTCCAACCATTGTTCTGCCTCAAGTTTACTTTTTCCATAAGCGGTATTAGGCTGTGGTGTATCACTCTCAAGGATTTCCGTATAAGGCTGTTCCTCTCGAATAGCTCCCATGATGCTCAAGGAACTAATATATACAAAACGTTTCAAGGGCATCTGCAGGTCTACCAATGCGCGTACCAAATGCTGCGTTCCTTCCGTATTAATACGTCGGAAGTCCTCCTTGTTGAGACATTTTGTTACTCCTGCTGCATGAATGACGTAGTCAAACATACAATCCTTCATTTGTTCCTTTAGTCGTTGTTCTGAACCCAGATCCAGTTCTATGAAGTGTACACGCTCGTCAGTTAGGAACGCTTTGGAACTGCTTCTTCTGATGGCAGCCCATACATCAAATCCCCTGTTTAATGCTTCCTCAACAATAAACGAGCCTATAAAACCGCTGGATCCTGTGACTAAGATTTTTGCTTTCATGATGGCAAAGGTACGAATTAGTATGCTAAAAGCAAAAGAAAAGTTACGATTTTGTTGGTGTTTACTATTTTTTTTGTACTTTTGCAGTATGAATGACACGATGAGTGGTATTGAAATCAAGCGGATGGAAGGATTGCGTGGACTTGAGCAGTTTGTGCAATTTCATTATGATATGTATCGTGACTGTCCATATGCTGTGCCATTCCTTTTCTCGGAAGAAATGAACACGCTTCGATCTGACCGTAATGCAGCCTTTGAGTGTTGCGAGTCAGATTACTTTATGGCTTTTAAGAATGGCAGGGCAGTAGGTCGTGTTGCTGCTATTATCAATCATCGTGCCAATGAACGCTGGCAACGCAAGCAGGTACGTTTCGGATGGCTCGATTTCGTAGACGACCCTCAAGTGTCGAAAGCGCTGATGAATGCTGTAGAAAAGTGGGGCCTTGAGCGTGGAATGACAGAGATTGCAGGTCCTTTAGGCTTTACCGATATGGATCGTGAAGGATTGCTCATTGAAGGTTTTGAGGAAGATGCCACAATGTATGTCAATTACAACTATCCTTATTACCAGCATCACATTGAGCAGATGGATGGCTTCGAGAAGGACAATGACTATATGGAATATAAGGTAAAGGTGCCAGAGGTGGTGCCTGACAAGTTCCATAAGATTGCCCAAATGGTTAGTAAACGCTACCAACTGCAGGTTCGTAAGTTTACCCGTAAGGAATTGCTAGAAGGCAATAAGGGACGAGAAATCTTCGATATCATCAATGCCACATATAAGGATTTGTATGGCTATTCTCAACTGTCAGATCGTCAGATAGACCAGTTGGTGGATGAGTATATCAAGATTGCTGACTTAAATCTGGTGACGGGTATCGAAGACTGGAGTACACCAGAGCATAAGATGATAGGTTTTGGCATAACGTTCCCTTCTTTCACCTCTGCCTTGAGAAAAACCCGCGATGGACGCATGCTTCCCTTTGGTTGGTGGCACCTGCTACGCACTCTGAAATGGCATAAAACCAAGGTGGTAGATCTATTATTAATAGGTGTATTGCCTGAATATAGAGCCAAGGGTGCTAACTCGTTGATTTTTGATGACCTGATACAATGGTTCCAGCGCTACGGTTTTGAATATGCGGAAGCCATGCCACAGATGGAGTCAAACGAGGGGGTACGCTCACAATGGCAATATTTGGAGGCCCGTATCCATCGTAAGCATCGCTGTTACCGCAAAGCACTTTAGGCTTTGCGGTCGTTGTTTATCAGCTCCAGTAGCTTGTCGACAGCTTCCTCCTCTAGTATACTCTTTTCTACACAAACTTTCTGCTTGTAGAGAGAAATTTTTCCTCTACCAGCCCCAACGTAGCCATAATCAGCATCAGCCATCTCGCCAGGACCATTAACTATACAGCCCATGATGCCAATCTTCAGTCCTACCAGGTGCTTGGTGGCTTCTTTGATGCGGGCAATGGTTTCCTGAAGGTTATACAGCGTACGACCACATCCTGGGCAGGAAATATATTCTGTTTTGGTAAACTTGATGCGGGCAGCTTGGAGAATGGCGTCAGCTAGTTCAACGAGGCGTGTTTCCTCGAAAGAGGTATTGTGAATAACCAGTTTTGTTGCTTTTCGATCAATTAGCAGGGCACCGACAGCCATTGCAGCCTTTAATTGTAGCGTTTCCCAGTCAGGGGCATCGAGAGGAAGTGTAATGGTGTCCTCTTTTATGTTTGCCTCTGCCTCTTGGCGAAGTTGAGAACACTCAGGAATCAGGTCAACGAGCTTTCGTGCCACAGGGATTTCATATTCAGGTTCCTCGCTTAACGAGACACGAATGGTGTCGCCTATGCCTTCTGTCAACAGCGCGCCAATGCCTACTGCAGACTTGATACGTCCATCCTCACCTTCACCAGCCTCCGTTACGCCTAGGTGCAGGGGATAGTGCATATTCTCTTGGTCCATAGCCTTGACCAGTAAGCGTACAGACTGTACCATGACTACTGTATTGGAAGCCTTGATGCTGATAACCACATCGTTGAACTGTTCACGCATGAATATGCGCAGGAACTCCATGCAACTCTCCACAATGCCAGCAGGAGTATCGCCATAGCGTGACATGATGCGATCAGAGAGCGATCCATGGTTGACGCCAATACGCACAGCAGTATGGTGCTCCTTACATATATTAATAAAAGGTATAAGTTTTGCCTCTATCTTCTGTAGCTCTGTAGCATACTCCTCGTCAGTATAATCCAAATGCTTAAAGGTACGCCCTGGGTCAACATAGTTACCAGGATTGATGCGTACTTTCTCACAATATTGTGCAGCAATATCAGCCACGTGGGCTGTAAAGTGCACGTCAGCAACCAAAGGCTGATGATAGCCTTCCGCCTTAAGGCGAGCAGAAATGTTCTTCATGTTCTCAGCCTCGCGAGAGCCTTGTGTGGTGAAGCGTACCAGCTCTCCACCAGCGTCAATGATACGCTTGGCCTGTGCTACACAGCCTTCTGTATCGTTGGTATCGGTAGTTGCCATCGATTGGATACGGATGGGATTCGCGCCTCCTATCTCGATGTTGCCTATATGAGCGACAGTACTAATTCGTCTTGTAATCATACTTTACCTCTGCTAAATCCTTGTTGGCCTTCTCTATCTTGGCTTTGAGACCTTGTTTATAGTCTGACAGACGCTGTGCGATGGCCTCATCGCTGAGAGCCAGCATCTCAACAGCCAGTATAGCGGCATTCTGTGCGCCATTGACTCCTACTGTTGCAACGGGAATGCCTGGTGGCATCTGGATGATGCTGAGCATAGCGTCTAGTCCGTCAAGCATGCCTTTGATGGGAACGCCAATTACTGGCAGGGTAGTGAAAGCAGCGATGACACCAGGCAGGGCTGCAGCCATACCTGCTGCTGCGATGATGACTTTCAGTCCGCGTTCTTTAGCGCCACGGGCAAAAGCCTCAACAGCATCAGGAGTGCGATGTGCTGAGAGGGCATTAACTTCAAATGGAACCTGCAACTCATTGAGCAGCTGACAGGCCTTTTCCATAACGGGCAGGTCAGAGGTGCTACCCATAATAATACTGACAATTGGCTTCATATATCTTTCTTTTTTAATGATTAGTCGTTCATTCATCTACAAATAGAGGATAGCAACAGCAGCGCAGACAAAGCCTACTCCAAATCCCATGACGACTTGAGAAAGGCTGTGCTGGCGAAGAATCATTCTGCAACTACCCAGGACACCGGCAACTAGAAAAATCAGGCAGAGCCACCATACAGGGTTGAAGCCTAAGTAGTACGCAAAGGCGAACAAGGCTCCACCTACGCCACCAATGGCTGCAGTATGTGTTGATATCTTCCACCATATATTGATAAGGGCACATACAATCTGTACCAGCAAGGCTGCTACGATGATGCTACTCATAAAATGAGGCAAGTGCAGGCGCTCCATCACGTAGATGCAGGTAAAGTAGCAGACGATGGAGACGATGTATGGCACCATTCTACGCTCTCGATGTCCCAACTCAATGAGGTTCCATCCCTGATAACGACGATAGAGGTGGATGAGCAGGGTGGGTAGCAGGATGGTGAAAAGATAGGTCAGAAGCAGCACCTGTATCTTGTAGGACCACGAGAACATATTGAGGTAGCTGAATGTAAAGAGCACCACCAGTCCTACGATAGGTAGGTAGAATGGCGTAAACAGCATGCTGATGATGCGTGCTGTGAAGATGATTTGCTTCTGTCTTTTCATCTGATCCATACTCAATCTCTCATTTTCTCAGTCTTGCTACTGGTATGCCCATCTGTTCACGATATTTGGTAACTGTTCTGCGGGCTATGGGATATCCTTTCTCGTTCAGTTGTTTCTTCAGAGCATCATCACTCAAAGGCTTGCGCTTGTCTTCCATCTCGATAAGTTCACGCAGGGCAGCCTTGATTTCACGCGTCGACAACTCCTCCCCATCAGCTGTTACGTAGCTGTCGCTGAAGAAATAGCGCAAGGGGAAGGTTCCCCAACGTGTCAGCGCATACTTTGAGTTAGACACTCGTGAGATGGTACTCAGGTCAAGTCCTGTCTTTGCCGCAATGTCTTTTAGAATCATGGGGCGTAGCGATGCCTCGTCGCCATCCTCGAAGAAACGATGTTGCCATTGTATGATGGCTCGCATAGTGGTGGTCAGCGTATGGCGACGAACGCGTATGGCCTCAATAAATCCTTGGGCAGCATCCACTTTTTTCTTGGTATAGAGCAGCGCTTCTTTCATTTGGCGGCTCATGTTCTCTTTGTCAGTCTGGTATTCCTTCAGGGTATCTGTGAAAGACTGAGAGACACGCAACTCGGGAATCTCACTCGAGTTTAGGCTAAAGGTGACTGTACCATCATCGTGCGTATCGACAATGAAGTCGGGAGTAATCTGCTGCAAGGAGCGCCCGATGGTCTCGCTGATGGAGGCACCAGGCTTTGGATTCAGCTTGCGCAGTTCTGCTATGAGCGCCTCAGCCTGGAGGTCGTTCAGCTTGAGAGCCTGCTGCAACTTGTCCCAATGCTTTTTGGTAAACAGTTCAAAGTAATTTTGTAAGGCGTGCTCCATCAGGTCTTTCAGTCGCGACGGCTCGCGACGCTGAACCTGCAGCAGCAGACATTCTTGCAGCGAACGGGCTCCTATGCCTGCAGGGTCAAACTGCTGTAGCTTATGGAGCACCAGCTCTATCTCTTGGGCTGACGTGTCTAGATGGTGGTAGATGGCCAGCTCGTCACAGATGCTGTCAGGTGACTTGCGCAACAGACCGTCGTCTTCGAGTGAGCCTATGAGGTATTCCATGATGTAACGCTCTTTCTCGCTCAGCTCCGTCATGTTCATCTGCTCGTTCAACTGGTCGATGAACGACTCCGTCTGTCCGTAAACAATTTCCTCACGACTCTCGCCATTTTCTTCTCCTCTATAGTAGACAGGCAGTTCCTCGTCGTCGCGTCCGATAGACTCAAGGGCAGCATCAAGGGCTGACTGGCGCTCTTCCTGCTCGTAATCGTCTGAAGTCTCAGGGGTGTCAGAGGATTCTGAAACATCAGAAGGCTCAGCGTATTCTGGATAATCGTCAGCTGAAAGCTCCAAGGCAGGATTGTCGTTCATCTCCGTATTAATGCGCTCCAACAGCTGGGTGATAGGCAACTCAGTCAGCTGCGCCTGCAACAGTTGTTGCTGCGTAATGCTCTGAGTCTGCCTCTGTTGTTGAGTGAGCCTTTGTTCCTGTATCTGTTCCTGTGCCATAGTTTATTCCCAATAGGTAAGGGTGCGTCTTTGGAGGACGGTGACCTGCTGTGTCTTGTTGCCTTTCTCCCAATAGCTGAGGGTGAGCGAGTTGCTGGTCCAGTTGCCGTTATCGTCGCGAGTCAGGTAGTTGTTGCGCATGTTGATGGTCATGATGCACTCTTTGTTCTTGTCGTACACCTTCTGCTGCTGGGTCAGTACCTCGTCCTGGTCGTTGTATGTGTAGTTGTTGATGTAGCTGATACCAGCAGTCTCGTTGGTCAAGCTACGCTGGGTAAGGCGGTAGTTGTCGTCGTAGGTGTATTCTACGATGCTGAAACCATCCTTTTCCTTCATCTTAGCCCGCTGCAGATAACCATAACGGTCGTACTCGCGCTCTACAAGGTCAGGATTGTCTATCTGCCCATGCCCGTTGAAGTGCATGAACTGGTCTTCTGCGACAGCATTCTCTGTAACCACCTCCTGCACGCTGTTTCTCAGTCCCATGCAGAGGGCATCCTTATAATAAGGAGCAGTAGGCAGGAACAGTATTCCTATCTCACGAGAGCCGTTGTCGTTATCGTTGACAGACACCTTGATGCTGCAGAAGTCATCCATGTAGAACCAGGAGTCGCCACGCTGGTTAAAGGTGCCATAGTCTTTCTGCATCTTGTAAAGGAAGTATTGCAGGTTCTTCTCCAGCATGTTCTCTGTGCTGTAGGGGCCAATGGTCACGTATGCTGAGGTGATGAACTTGGTCTCAACGGCAATGCTGAGCATCAGCTTGGAGCGGAATCCATAGAAGTTCCCTCTGAAATAGTAGTCCTCCCCATCGTCTGACTGCCCCCATTCGGTATACTCTTGCTCTTTGAGAGAAAGACGAATGCTGTCCAACGGCCCTTCGAGTGGAATGCCCATCAGATGGGGGCATCGAGGGTCGGCAGGCTGCTGGGCGCTGGTGGTCAGCGCGACAAGCAGTAGCAGGATGGTAAAAATCGTCTTCATTTGGGTGCAAAGGTACAAAATATTGCACAATGCGCAATGCACAATTCACAATTATTTTCGTAACTTTGCAGCAAAAACGGAAGAATCATGAAGATATTTGCAGTTGGAATGAATTATATCCAGCACAATAAAGAGCTGGATGGTGCGTTATATAAACCGGAGAAGCCCGTCATTTTCACCAAGGCTGACTCGGCGTTGCTGAAGGACCACAAACCCTTCTTCATCCCTGACTGGTCAGAGCAGGTGGATTACGAGACGGAGCTGGTGGTACGCATCTGCAGGTTGGGCAAGAGCATCCCAGAGCGCTTTGCCCACCGTTATTATGACGCTGTCACCGTGGGTATTGACTTTACAGCCCGCGATTGGCAGCGCGAGGCTCGCAAGAATGGCCAACCCTGGGAAATCTGCAAGGGTTTCGATGGCTCAGCTGTGATTGGCGAGTGGGTGGCTAAGGAGAAGTTCCTGGATGTGCAGGCGTTGCACTTCCATCTCGACATCAACGGGAAAACGGTGCAGGAAGGCTGCACCAGCGATATGCTCTACAAGGTGGACGAGCTGATAGCGTACATCTCGCAGTACTTTACGCTGAAGACGGGCGACCTGCTTTATACGGGAACCCCTGTAGGCGTAGGGCCAGTCCACATTGACGACCACCTGGAAGGCTGGCTTGAAGAAAGAAAAGTGTTGGAATTTAACTGTAAGTGACAAGAAGGTATATATTAATAGGTATAGGACTACTGCTGATATGTCTGACGACGAGCGCACAGAAGTTTTTCAACCTGACTGCTGATGAGGTCAGGATTGACTCGTTGTTGCCAGTCTTTACCTATAAGCAGCCTTTGGGAACCCACTATAAGGACTCTACTTATAAGATTACCATTGACTATCCTGAGTTCATTCCGATGAGTGAGGCTGATGTGCAACGCTATCACTCCATCACGAATGCTCCATTGCCTGCTATGCCAGAGGTATCGCAGGTCATTAGCGTTGAGCGCAAGCAGGGTGAGCTGGTGGCTTCGCTGGTGCCGCTGGTCTATAAGGATGGACAATACCAGAAGCTGGTGAGCTTTATGCTGAAGGTTGAGTCAACCCCTCATCTGCAGGCAACGACGAGAAGGGCGCGAGCCCCTGAAACCAGCCGCTATGCTGACCACTCCGTGCTGAGCTCAGGGCGATGGGTCAAGATTAGCGTTCCCACGACAGGCATCTACCAGCTGACCTCTGATGTGGTTAAGGAGGCTGGCTTTACCGATATCAACAAGGTAAAGATCTATGGCTATGGTGGAGCCTTGCAGCCTGAACAGCTTTCAGCAGCCTATCTGACAGAGACGGATGACCTGCAAGAGGTGCCTACCTGTCTGGTGGGAGGACGACGCCTGTTCTATGGCGTTGGTCCTGTATCGTGGGACAGCAACAATCGTCGCATTCGCAACCCTTATTCGTCAGTAGGCTGTTACTTCCTGACGGAGAACGACGACGAAGCCTATACCGTGAACGAAGAAGCCTTCAAGGAGCTCTATTATCCTTTGGCTGACGACTACAATACGCTCTACGAAGTCGATGACTATGCTTGGTATCATGGAGGACGCAACCTTTATGACGCCACAGAAATAACGGCAGGTGCCAGCAAGACCTATACGCTGGCTTCCGTGGAGTCAGCTACCGAGGGATCGCTCACAGTCGTAGTCTCAGGAGCAGGAGCCTCAACCGTTGCTGTCAGTCTGAACGATACGGAGTTGGGCACCATTTCCATCCCTTCGAATGGCACCTATGAGACCATGCGGACGGCAGAGCGTACCTTCACAGGAATCAATAGCCTATTGAGCAGCAATCGTATTACGATTGAAGGGCGTTCAGTTACCGACAGAATCCGTCTCGATTACCTGTCCCTTCATTCGGATGTTCCACAAGGGGCTCCAGACCTCAGCAGCACAACGTTTCCAACGCCTAGTGTGGTATATGCCATCACCAATCAGGACCACCATGCTGACCAGGCTGTGGATATGGTCATCATTATCCCGACTTCGCAGCACTTGCTGGCACAGGCGGAACGAATCAAGCTGCTACATGAGCAGTATGACGGATTACGGGTACGCATCGTTCCTGCTGACGAGTTGTTCAACGAGTTCTCCAGCGGAACGCCTGATGCCAACGCCTATCGTCGTTACCTGAAGATGCTCTACGATCGTGCTGAGACGGAAGCTGACATGCCTCGCTATCTGCTACTGATGGGCGATGGTGCTTGGGACAACCGTATGCTCTGTGGCGAGTGGAAAGGCAACTCGCCTGACGACTACCTGCTTTGCTATGAGAGCGAGAATTCGTATAGTGCTACTGACTGCTACGTCAGCGACGATTATTTCTGCCTGCTTGACGACGACGAGGGCGGTAACATGCTCATTGCCAAGGCCGATGTCGCTGTGGGACGTATCTCGGCACGTACTGCCGACCAGGCAAAGATAGTGGTAGACAAGATAGAAAACTACCTGGCCAACAACAATGCCGGAGCGTGGCAGAATCTGATTTGCTTTATGGGCGACGACGGCAACCAGAATGCCCACATGAACGATGCCAATGCGGTGGCACAGTTGGTAGAACAGCTCTATCCTACCTATCATATAAAGCGTGTCATGTGGGATGCCTACACTCGCGTCAGCTCGTCGACAGGCAATAGCTACCCAGATGTGACGCGACTCATCAAGCAGCAGATGCAGCAGGGAGCGCTGATGATGAACTATGCGGGACACGGACGTGCTGATGCCATCTCCCACGAGTATGTGCTACGTCTGTCAGACTTCGAAAACAGCTCGACCAAGCTTCCGTTGTGGGTGACAGCGTCTTGTGACATTATGCCCTTCGACGGACAGGAGGATAATATAGGAGAGACAGCCATGTTCAATGCCAAGGGCGGCTCCATCGCCTTCTTTGGTACCACACGTACTGTTTACCAGAGCTATAACCGGCTGATGAACCTCGCCTTTACCCGCTATGTGCTGAGTCGTGAGGACGATGGACAGCTTCTGCCTATGGGCGAGGCTGTGCGCCGAGCCAAGAACGAGCTGATAGAAGCCAAGACGGACCGTACTCAGAATAAGCTGCAATACACCTTGCTGGGTGACCCTGCCTTGCGGCTTGCTGCCCCCACGCTAAGCATGAAAGTCGACGCCATAAACCATGTGGATACATCGACAGGTCAGACGCAGAAGCTGAGTGCGGGTTCGACAGCAACCGTCACAGGACATGTGGTAGGACAGGACGGACAGCTGGAGAGCGACTTTAGCGGAACGTTGACTGCTATTGTCCGCGATGCAGAGGAAGAGGTGATCTGTAAGCTAAACGACCCCTCTGAGGCTGATGAGCCTTTCGTCTACTATGATCGACTGAATGTCATCTTCAACGGTAGCGACTACGTGAAGGACGGACGCTTTGAGTTTACCTTTGCCGTACCCAAGGACATCAGCTATTCCGACTTGACAGGACTCATCAATCTCTATGCTGTCAACGATGCCAAGACGGAGAAGGCCAGCGGCATCAATGACCAGATTGTTCTGGGTAGTGCTGAAAGCATGGCTCAGGACGAGACAGGCCCCAGCATCTACTGTTACCTGAATAGCTCGTCATTCACCAATGGCGGCGACGTCAATACCACTCCCTACTTCGTAGCGCAACTGAACGATGAGGATGGCATCAATGCCACAGGCAGCGGTATAGGTCACGACTTGCAGCTCATCATTGATGGCGACATGGATAAGACCTATTCGCTGAACGACTATTTCCAATACGACTTTGGCAGCTATACCAATGGCAGCGTGGGCTTCAGCATTCCTGAACTTGCTTATGGTGAGCATAAGTTGCTGTTCCGAGCCTGGGATGTGCTGAACAATTCGTCGACGGCTGAGCTTGCCTTCAATGTCGTGAAGGGCTTGGAGCCCAGGTTCTTCGATGTGGAGTGTACGCGTAACCCTGCCAGCACGACGACATCGTTCCGCATCCTGCATGATCGTACCGGTAGCAATATGGATATCGTACTCGATGTGTTCGACATCTCTGGACGTCATCTCTGGTCGTATAGCGAGGGAGGCGTGTCAGTAGACAATAGCTATACCGTCGACTGGGACCTCACCGTCGACGGAGGACGCCGTCTGCAGACAGGTGTCTATCTCTATCGCCTGCGCATCAGCAGCGATGGCAGTACCTATGCGTCGAAAGCCAAGAAACTGATTATACTAACATCTAAATGAAGCATATGAAGACAAACATGAAGATAGTGTTTACGGCAGTATGTCTGCTAATAGGGTTGACCGCCTCGGCTCAGGATACCAAGAGTCAGTTCAACCCCATTGAGCATGCTGTCATCTCGCAGACCATAGCCCCTGATGCCCGTGGTGCTGGTATGGGTGATGTCGGTGTCGCTACTGACCCGGATGTCAACTCGCAGTATTGGAATCCTGCCAAGTATCCCTTCTGTATCAGTCGCGCTGGTATAGCCCTGAACTATACCCCTTGGCTGCGTCAGTTGGTGAACGACATCGACCTGGCCTATGTGGCTGGTTACTACCGTATTGGCGACTATGCTGCTGTCAGTGGCTCGTTGCGCTACTTCTCGCTGGGTGAGGTAATGACCTCGCTGGAGGAGAATGCCATGACGGTGAAGCCCTACGAGATGTCACTCGACGTAGGTGCCTCGCTGATGCTGAGTGAGAAGTTCTCTATTGCTGCTGCCATACGCTGGCTGTATAGCGACCTGCGCTACGACTATACGGAGGATGCGTCGCCAGCCTCTGCTTTCGCTGCTGACCTGGCTTGCTACTACAACAACTACATCAACATCGGACAGCGTGAGTGTCAGTTAGGCTTGGGCTTGAACATCTCTAACGTAGGTTCCAAGATTACTTACTTTGGCGACGACCGTTCTAACTTCCTGCCTGCCAATCTGCGTCTTGGTGCGTCGCTGATGATTCCTGTCGACGAGTATAACCGTTTCACCATCTCTGCCGATGCCAACAAACTGCTGGTACCCACCATTCCCAAGCAAGAGGATGGCGAATCGAAGGAAGACTACGAACAGCGTGTCATTGCTGAGTATAACGATGTCAGCTCTATCTCAGGTATCTTCAAGAGCTTTGGCGATGCCCCAGGCGGCTTCAAGGAAGAGCTGGAGGAGATACAATGGAGCATAGGTGCCGAGTATGTCTACCACGATCAGTTCTCCTTGCGTGCAGGTTATCACCATGAGTCAGAGAACAAGGGCAACCGCAAATACTTCACCGTGGGTGGTGGTTTCCGTATGAGTGTCTTCTCACTCGATGTGGGTTATGTCATCTCTACAGCCAAGAGCAATCCCTTGGATCAGACACTTCGTTTCACCCTTGCCTTCGATATGGACGGCATTAAAGACTTGTTTAGGAAATGATAAGAGTAGGAATGGGCTACGACGTCCATCAGCTGGTGGAAGGACGTGAACTGTGGATAGGTGGTATCCGGCTGGAACATGAGAAAGGCCTCTTGGGGCATAGTGATGCTGACGTGCTGATTCACGCCATCTGCGACGCCATCCTGGGTGCAGCCAATATGCGCGACATTGGCTATCACTTCCCTGATACATCAGCCGAGACGGATGGCATGGACAGCAAGATTATCCTGAAGAAGACCATCGAGCTGATAGCTACCAAGGGCTATCGCCTGGTGAATATCGACGCAACCATTTGCGCTGAGCGGCCTAAGATGAATCCCCACATTCCACACATGCAGCAGACAATGGCTGCTGTCGTAGGGTGCGACGTGGATGCCATCTCTATTAAGGCAACGACAACGGAGAAGCTGGGCTTCACAGGTCGTCAGGAGGGTATCTCTGCCTACGCTGTGGCTCTCATCGAGAAATAAAGGTATGGCAAAGAAAAAACGCTGCTACTCATCAGCGAGCTGCAGCGTTCAAAAAGCCTATGTTTAACTAAAAATCCTTTTTCAAAGCAATTCCAGCCTTTCGACTGGAGGTCTGCCTTTCGGCAGCATATTTTGTTTTCATACTAACTGTCATTTAGAAAAGAAAGTTATGAGCGCCTCACGGCGACCACTGTTATCCTAACACATTTAAAACTTTCTTCTTACCAATAACTAAAAACCTAAAACTATAAATATTACTACTAACCTAAAACAATCTATTAACCAAATCTTGACTTCACTTAGTCAAGTGTCATTCGTTTTGTTTGACGATGCAAAGGTACGAACTTTTTTGAGACGCGCAAAGATTTCTTTCTCTTTTTAGCGTTATTGTAGCACATTCTTGACCTAAATCAAGCCATTGTGTGCGGCAACAGCATTTATTCACACTTTTTTGATGGTTGTTAACAAAACAATTTGTACCTTTGTGCAGCAATATAAAATAAGGTATGCGAGTACTGATAGTCAATACGAGTGAGAAGACGGGAGGCGCAGCGGTAGCAGCCAATCGTCTGATGGAGGCGCTGAAGAACAATGGCGTAAAGGCCAAGATGCTGGTACGCGACAAGGAGACTGAACAGCTGACAGTCAGCGGTCTGCCTCAGTCTTGGCGACTTCAATGGCACTTCCTATGGGAGAGACTGGTCATCTGGATGCACTTACATCTGCGTAGGGCTCATCTTTTTGAGGTAGACATTGCCAACTGTGGTACAGACATTACCAAATTGCCTGAGTTTCAGGAGGCAGATGTCATTCATCTGCATTGGATCAATCAAGGCATGCTTTCGCTGAAGGACATCCGCAAGATATTACAGCAAAAACCTGTGGTGTGGACCATGCACGACTTGTGGCCTGCAACAGCCATCTGCCACTATGTCCGAGGCTGCGAACGGTTCCATGAGGAGTGTTCGCATTGTCGTCTGTTGCCTGGGGCTGGTCAACACGACTTGTCCAACAGGGTATGGCAACGTAAGAAGCAGATGCTCAGCGGACAAAGGGTGACTTATGTTGCTTGTAGCCAGTGGTTGGCCGGCGAGGCTCAGAAGAGCGCCCTGACGAAAGGACAGCGGGTGGTGAGCATCCCCAATCCTATCGACACGCACCTGTTCCGCCCTCAGGACAAGCAAAAGGCCAAAATGGCCTTAGGCCTGCCTCAGGACAAACGTATCATTCTTTTTGTGTCGCAGCGAGTAACAGACCCTCGCAAGGGTATGGACTATTTTGTGGAGGCTATCAGCGTGCTGGTCAGTCAGCATCCGGAGATGAAGGAACAGGTAGGCATTGCCATTTTGGGAGGCCATGCAGAGGATGTGGCTTCCAGGCTGGCATTGCCAGTATGGCCTTTGGGCTATGTCAGCGATGCGCAGCGAATCGTACAGGTCTACAATGCTGCCGACTGCTTTGTTCTGCCTTCGCTGGAGGATAACCTGCCCAACACGTTGATGGAGGCTATGGCCTGTGGCGTGCCGTGTGTGGGATTCCAGGTGGGGGGCATTCCTGAGATGATAGACCATAAGCAAAATGGCTATGTGGCTCAGTTTCAGCAGGCTGACGACTTGTCGAAAGGCATCCGCTATGTGCTGGCTGAGGCTGACTATGAGGCTCTCAGTCGTCATTGTCTGCAAAAGGTGGCTCGCTGCTGGTCGCAGCAGAGTGTGGCCAACAAGTATATGGAAGTCTATGAGCAGGCTTTACGTCCTGCCCTCAGATAGTAAATAATCAGTTATCATGTTACGCATTTCCATCATCACCATTACCTTCAATGCAGCTCGCAACCTGCAACGCACACTCGACAGCGTGGCATGTCAGACTTACGACCACATTGAGCACCTCATCGTTGACGGAGCCTCCAAAGACGAAACGGTGGGCATTGCCCAACGCTACCAATCGCAGAGCCGTCACGAAGTCACCATTAGCAGCGAGCCAGACCACGGTCTATACGATGCAATGAATAAAGGACTTCAGCGAGCTACAGGCGACTACATCGTGTACCTCAACGCTGGCGATACCCTGCATGCTCCTGACACCATCGAGACTGTCGTCTCAGCTGTCAACAGCCCTCGCATCGCCACACGCTCGCAGAGAGAAGAGCTAACAGCTGAGAGCCAGAGGCCTGCCGTCGTCTATGGCGACACAGCTATTACCGATGCTGATGGACGCTTTCTGCACTTGCGCACCCATCGTCCCCCAGAGAAACTGACCTGGCGTTCCTTCAAGAAGGGAATGCTCGTCTGTCATCAGGCCTTCTATGCCCGTCTGGATATTGCACGCCAGTTTCCCTATAACCTGCAGTATCGCCACTCGGCAGATGTCGACTGGTGCATCCGTATCATGAAAGAAGCAGACCGCTTGGGCCTGCCTCTTGTCAACACTTATGCCGTGTTGGCCGACTTTGAGGAAGGTGGCGACACCACCCAGCACCACCGCGACTCGCTTTGGGAACGCTATCATGTCATGTCTACCCATTATGGTTCCATCCAGACCTTCCTCCTCCATTGCTGGTTCATCGTCCGTGCACCCTTTCAGAGGTAAAAGGAGGCCGAAGCGTTTTCCTGTCCGGTCTGAAGGGAGTTCCTGCCTAGTCGAAAGGAGAAGAAAGTGGGGGGCTGAGTTGTGTGCAGCGGCCGGGGCAAATATTCGCAGCGAGAGGGGCAAATATTTGCAGCGAGAGGGAAAAATACTTGCAGCGGGTGCCGAAAACATTTCTTTTGGTATTCTTTGCTATGGAGAAGTTCATCACAGGCTTTCGATACCCTTTTGCAAAGATACAAAAAAAAGAGGTAAAATGCAAGTTTTTTACCTCTTTTTTTTAAAGTTAAACCTCAGTTATTTCACTACCTTCCGGCCATTGATGATATATATCCTACCTGCCTGTGGGTTGGTCACGCGGCGGCCCATCAGGTCGTAGATGGTAGCGTTGTCATTCGTGTCAGCCTTGATGGCATGGATAGCCGTCGTGACAGTGCTTTTTAAGCCGTCTTTGGTGTAGTAGCCTCCGTTGGTAAAATCGAGGTTGTCCGTTTGACCACCTGCACCGCTGAAGATGATGTAGTCAGGGGCTGTTGTTCTCGCGCTAATCCACTTGAATACTTTGTTGCCGTTGGCAGCCTTGCCTAATAGCGTGGCAGTGGCACCAGGCCAGTCAGTACCCATGTATTCTTTTCCCTCTTTGCCATTCATCCAAGCCCACGTGTTGCTAATGGCACCCCATGCTACAGGTGCCTCGAAGAAAGCGCAAATCTCTCCCTCGTTAATCTTGCAGAACGAGGGTACACCGCCATAGGCTGGTTCCGTTGGGGTCGGTTCGGGTGTCAGTACGGGCAGGGTGATGGCGCTGGGCTCGATGCCCTGCACATAGTATACATAGTGATATCCACTAATGACTTTCTTCCATTCATTGCTTGGTTGATAGGAAGAGGCGTTGGGGCCAACGACGCAGAGCAGTTTCTTGCTGTTGGTGCCATCCACCTGTACAGCGTAGCAGCTTGTACTATTGTTCAGTATAGGAGTGTAAGTACTCGTATTGGTGATGCCTACAGCCTTACGTACAGCCACCATGTTGGCAATCTCCTGCTTGTATGCTTGCCAGTGTTTAAAGAATACACAGGGAGTGCCTGGCATGGCCAGCAGGTAGGCATTAGCAGCAACTGTGTCCTTTCGGATAGGGTCTTGTTGTGCTGTTGAAGAACGATATTCTGTGTCATGATTCTCGACGAAGGTCACAGCATAACGACGATAGTCGGCATTTGATGCTACACTATTTGCGTCGAGAAGCTTCATGTTGGCTGCCTGTTTCCAATTATTGTTGTTGCCGTCATTATTGCTACCTCTAAGTGCGTTGCGAACGTTATAGCGGAAAGCAAAGTCAAAGACTGCGGTCTGGATAACTCCATTATCTTTTGTGGCATCCAGCCATTTGATGCAGTTGGTAGCATTGCCATCCCAGAACTCGCCTACAGAATAGGTGGGCTTTGAGTCCTTATTGTAGAGTGCGGTGTATTTGCCAGGATAGCCTTTTGTCATGTCATAGCGAAAACCAACATAGTTCAAGTCTTCCAGTAACATGTGCAAATAGGCCTTGACATTGGTTTGTACGTTCGAGCTGGCGTGGTCCAGGTCGCGCATGCCATCCCAGCCTTCACAGGACTTATTGTAGACTTCGCTGGTTCCCTCAGGGTTTCCTAACGTATAGCCATTCGCTGTGGCCCATGTTTTACAGCGACCCCCGTCATCGTCAGAGCAGATGTCGGTAGACTTCAGCTCGTAGGTAGTGCCTTTGTAAGTCTCCTTAGGGAAGTCTACCCAAGTGCTGACATTCTTTCGATGGTTGATAACCACGTCGGCAATAGTGCCTATGCCTTTTTGCTTAAAGGTGGTTATCAGCGAGCGCAGTTCTTCTTCCGTGCCAAACGAACTGTTATAGCGGCCTTCTCCTGGAAACCAGTAGAAGTCGTCATAACCCATTGACTGTCCACCGCAGTTGGCGCTCTGCGGAAGCCAAATTAAGTCGAATACTTTCGAAAGGTTTTCGGCTTGCTTTTCAAGGCGTATCCATTGTGAGTCAGCAAAACCGTCCCAGTAGAAACCTTGCAGCATGACGCCGTCGTACTTTTCAGGCCAGCCTTGTGCCAGCATGGGCAGGGTGGCCAACAGGATGATGATGGAGGTAAAGAATCGTTTCATAATCAGAGAGTTATTAGTTTTCTGTTGCAAAGATAGAGAGAAATGAAGAATGATGGGTGAAGAATGAAGAATTTATTGACAAACAGAGTGCGCAAACGGTTGCACTCGGTCAGCTCTTGGTGAGTCCGAAGGTGAGGATGCTGATGCGCAGGCCCGGAATGTCCTTGAGGGTGTCTGCGCAGGCTGTCAGGGTGGCACCTGTGGTGCAGATGTCATCGATGAGTAGCACGTGGCGCCCTTGTAGCATGCTGTCGTAGCGTAGCTCGAACATGTCGGCAACATTCTTCTGGCGCTCCTGACGACTCAGCAGGGTCTGGCTTTGCAGGAAGTGCTTGCGCCGGAGGGCTTTGGTGACGACGGGCAGGTGGGTAATGTCGCTGATGCCCTGCGCCAGTCGTTCACTCTGGTTGTAGCCTCGCTGGCGCTGTCGTTTGCGAGAGAGGGGTACTGGCACCAGCAGGTCGATGTCGTCGAAGAATCCTGCCTGCTGCATCTCGACAGCCATCAGGCGTCCCATGTCCTCGCCAATGTCAGGACGGTCTGCATACTTCATGTGGTATACCACCTGGGCTACTTCAGAGTGAGGCTCATAGTAGATGAAGGCTGCTGCGTGCTGGATGGGTATGAGGTGCCAGAACAGCTGTGCCATTGGGTTGTCGGTAGGGGTGAATTGGTAGGTTGTGCGAGGCAGGTGCAACAGACAGCTGCTGCACAGACTGCGCTCTGTGGGTGAAAGTCTCTTTCCACACACCACACACTGGCGTGGCGAGATGAAGTCCAGTATTCTTGTCCACCAGCTTACGTTCATGATTCCTCGTCAACGTCAATGCATTGTCGGATGATGTCGTAGGTAAACCCTCGCCCCAGGGCAAAGCGTATGAGTTTCTGGTTCAGCTCGTAGTCGCTGCCTGCCTTGGTAGAGCGACGTTTCTGTTTCAACAGGGGACGTAGCACGCTGAGGTATTCCTCGTCGTCTACCTCGTCGAGCACTTGTTGGCGAATATCCTCGTCGATGTGCTTCTGCCAAAGGGCCTGCTCCACCTTGCGCCGCCCCCACTTGTTGTAGCGCACCTTATCCTTGACAAAGGCTCGGGCATAGCGCTCATCGTCGACAAAGCGCTCCTTGGTGAGTCGCTCCATGACACGTGCCTGTGCTTCCTCACTGAGTTCCCAACGGCGCATCTTCTCCAGCATCTCCCATTGGCAGTGCTCAGCCTGTGCACAAAGAGCAGCAAGCGTCAGGTAGGCTTCTTGTTCGGTTTTTTGTTTCATCGTTGTGCTCTTATCATTCGTTGTTTGCCAAAGGCATCTTCCTTGATGGCGATATCGTGGTACGACATGGATGCCAGCATTTGGCGTAAGTCGTTGGCAAAGAGTGGGTTGATTTCAAAGTAAAGCCAAGCGGAAGGCTTTAGGGCTGTCAGTCCATACTTGGCAATGGCCCGATAGAACAACAGCGGGTCGTCGTCAGGCACGAAGAGTGCCAGATGAGGCTCGTAATCCAGCACATTGGCCTCCATCTTCTCGCGTTCCTTATTTATAATATAGGGTGGATTGCTGACGATGATGTCGAAGACTGATGGCTGATGGCCGATGTTAGATGGAAGGTTCAGAACATCGACCTGCTGGAAAGCAACCTCGACATGGTTCAGCAGGGCATTCTCGCGGGCCACCTTTAGCGCCTCCGCCGAGATGTCCCAGGCTGTCACTTCAGCTTCAGGATTCATGGCAGCCAGGGTGATGGCGATACATCCTGAGCCTGTGCCGATGTCGAGGATGTTAGCTTTTCTCTCTTCGAGAGTGTGTCGTTGCGAGAGCTTTTGGCTGTTTGCTATTAGCTGCACCAGCTCTTCGGTCTCGGGACGGGGTATCAGCACATGTTCGTTTACCAGAAAGGTTCGCCCGCAGAACTCTGCCTGCCCCAGCACATACTGTACAGGCTCATGACGTTCCAGGCGTTGGGCGATTTCTGCCAATTCTATTTGGTCGTTTGCCGATAATTGTGTATCTTTGCCGATGCATATGTCTGACAACGTCAGTCCGAAGCGGACTTCATAGACCATACGGCTGATGGCCTTGGCCTCGCCCTCTTCGTATTTCTGCGCCAGTCTGTGCCACATCTCATTGTAATTCATACTGCAAAGATAGTGCAAATCGAACGAAAAACCAAATCGATGGACGAAAAATTCATGCAGCGTTGCCTGCAGTTGGCAGCAAACGGTATTCAGGGAGCACGCCCCAATCCGATGGTAGGGGCAGTGATAGTCGCTGATGATCGCATCATTGGCGAGGGCTATCATGTACGTTGTGGTGAAGGCCATGCCGAGGTCAATGCCTTTGCCAGCGTGAAGCCAGAGGATGAGCCTCTGCTGAAGGAGGCTACTGTCTATGTATCTCTCGAGCCCTGCTCACACTATGGCAAGACACCTCCTTGTGCTGACCTCATCGTCAGTAAAGGTGTCAAGCGCGTAGTTGTAGGATGTGTCGACCCTTTTGCCAAGGTGCAGGGACGCGGCATCAAAAAGATACAGGATGCAGGCATTGAGGTAACCGTTGGTGTGCTTGAAAAGGAGTGCCAGCGGTTAAACCGTCGTTTCTTTACCTACCACTCCAAGCAGCGTCCCTATATTGTCTTGAAATGGGCTCAGACAGCCAATGGCTATATTGACGACCATGGTCATGCCCTGCAGATTAGTAACGGGCAGACACAGATGCTCTCGCACCAGCTAAGGGCTGAGGAAGATGCTATTCTTGTAGGTCATTCTACTGAAACCAAGGAGCATCCACAGCTGACGGTCCGCCATTGGCATGGTCCCAATCCCAAGCGCATCGTGCTGACCCACAACCGTCCGTTGCCCCAACTGATGGAGGACCTCTATCAACATAACATCCAGTCACTTATTGTCGAGGGTGGTCGTCAGACGCTGGAATCGTTTATCGAAGGTGGCCTATGGGATGAGATACGACAGGAGACCAACCACCAGCTGACAGTTACTGACGGCACCCCTGCACCCCAACTGCCAGCTGAGGTGCTATTATATAATAAGGTTGTATGTGAGGGGAATACGGTTGCTACTTACGTCCGAAGTCAGCAGGCACCTCGCCCCATTGCTGGGTCTCCCACTTGATGATAGGGTTACGCCAGGTGTGGGTGTTGAGCCAGTTCTCTGCACGGATAATGATTCGGTAGAGGGGCTCTGTCTCTGGAGTGCGTTCCAGCTTGGTCTTGCATTTACGCTTGTTGACCCAGAGAATGGCGTTGTAGGAGTCGCTGTAGATGGCCTTGTCATGTAGTCCTTGCTGTTGCATCAGAGCCAAGGCATGGACAATGGCAAGGAACTCGCCAATGTTGTTAGTGCCCTTCATAGGACCAAAGTGAAAGACACGTGCTCCTGTGGCCAGATCGATAGCCTGGTATTCCATAGGCCCAGGATTACCCGAACAGGCTGCATCCACAGCCCACGCATCTGCCCTTACCGCTAAGGGTAAGGGCAGAACGGTGTCGTGTCTGTAGTCAGGAGGATTTAAAATCGCACTTTTCACTTATTGCTTTGTATTAATTACATCCTCTCAGGAACTTCAATGCCCAGCAGAGCCATGCCGTTCTTGATGACTTTGGCAACGTTGCGGGCCAGAACGAGGCGCATAGCCTTGACGTTCTCGTCAGGTTCGTTGAGGATGCTGTAGTCATGATAGAACTGGTTGAATACCTTGGTCAGCTCGTAGCAGTAGTTGGCAATGCCTGAGGGGCTATAGTCCTTGCCAGCCTGCTCAACAGCAGCACCATATTCGCTTAGCTTCTGGATAAGTTCTATCTCTTTCTCGTTCAGAGAACTCGGGGCACTCAGAGAACTCTGAGAATCCTCAGCTTTTCTCAGAATACTACGGATGCGGGCATGGGTGTACTGGATGAAGGGACCTGTGTTGCCATTGAAGTCGATAGACTCCTCTGGGTTGAAGAGCATATTCTTGCGGGCATCGACCTTGAGGATGAAATACTTGAGGGCACCCATACCAACAATACGGGCTATCTCCTGCTTCTCTTCCTCAGTCATGTCATCATTCTTGCCTGCCTCGTCGCTGACACGACGGGCATCTTCCACCATCAGTTGCATGAGATCGTCAGCATCGACAACGGTACCCTCACGGCTCTTCATCTTACCGTTAGGCAGCTCTACCATGCCATAGGAGAAATGTACTAGTTCTTTGCCCCATTTGAAGCCTAGACGGTCCAAAAGGATGGAGAGCACTTGGAAGTGGTAGTTCTGCTCGTTGCCCACCACATAAATCATCTTGTCTATGGGATAGTCCTGGAAGCGCATCTCAGCAGTACCAATATCTTGAGTCATATATACTGAGGTTCCATCGGAGCGTAGCAGCAGCTTCTGGTCTAGTCCCTCGTTGGTCAGGTCGGCCCATACGGAGTTGTCGTCATGGCGTTCAAAGAGCCCTTTGGCAAGTCCTTCCTCCACCTTGGCCTTACCCTTCAGGTAGGTCTGACTCTCATAGTAGATCTTGTCGAAGGAGACACCCATCTTCTGGTATGTCTCGTCGAAACCGGCATATACCCAGTTGTTCATCTTCTCCCACAGGGCGCGTACCTCAGGGTCGTTCTGCTCCCACTTGACCAGCATCTCGTGAGCCTCCTTGATGAGAGGAGCCTCTTGCTTAGCCTTTTCCTCTTCCATGCCTTGGCCTACCAACTCCTTGATCTCCTCACGGTAGTGCTTGTCGAAAAGCACGTAGTAGTCGCCAATGAGGTGGTCACCTTTCTTGCCTGACGACTCAGGTGTCTCACCATTGCCCCACTTCAGCCATGCCAGCATGGATTTGCAGATGTGGATACCTCGGTCGTTCACAATGTTAGTTTTTACCACCTTGTTGCCATTGGCCTGCATAATCTGTGCCAGCGACCAACCCAGCAGGTTGTTGCGGACATGTCCCAGGTGCAGGGGCTTGTTGGTGTTGGGCGAGGAATATTCTATCATCACCAGGGGAGAATCGGCATTTGCCTGCTTCTCGCCATAGTGTTCCTCTTTGTCAATGTCAGCCAGCAGCTGTAGCCAGGCAGCGTCAGCAATGCTTAGGTTTAGGAAACCTTTTACCACATTGTATTTGCTGATAGCCTCGCAGTTCTGTACAAGGTATTCGCCTAGTTCCTGACCTGTCTGCTCAGGACTCTTGCGAGCCATCTTGACAAAAGGGAACACCACAAGGGTCAGGTTGCCTTCAAACTCGCTGCGCGTCTTTTGCAGCTGTACCATCTTCTCGGGCACGTCTTGCCCGTAAAGTGTCTTGACAGCAGCTTGTGCAGCTGCCATTATCTGTTGTTCAATACTCATATTTTCCTTATAGATTCACCAGGAAGGAAAGTCCTATGGTGAAATAGTTCATCTTCTTTGTCGAATTGTATTCTCTGGCCTCTAGGACTTTTCCGTCGCCGAAATCTGCGGCATCGGCAAACAAAATTCCTGCTCCAGGTGTTAAGCCCTTAGACATGAAATGGAAGGGGTCGTAGGTGAGTGTGTAGTCCTTCTTAGTGTAGTCGTAGTCGAGATACAAACGCCAAGAGAAGTTTGACTTGTACTTATAGGTCAGCGAGATGCCAGTACCAAAGGATGTTGACGACTTGGCACCTAAGGTCAGATATTCCCACTCGTCAGTCCATTTCTCACCCGTATTATTGGCATATTCCAATGAGTTCATATACAGGCCAGGGTTATGGCCCGACTGCTGCTTACCAGGGGTGTTGTCGACGGTTAAGGAATAGCTGATGTCCTTCACGTTACCTTCTGCATAACCATCAATGTCGAGTTCTTGAGTGAATGAACGTCCTATCAGAGCCTTTGTGCCTAGAGCGAAATGCTTGCTCAACGGCAGATTGAAGTACAGACCGATGCTACCGGTAAACTCGGTGATGTGGTCGCTCTTGACGACACCATAGATATCGGTGACAGGGGCGTTGGCTGTGAACTCTGCTTCTGAGTTGTAGTTAAAGCCCTGCTTTTCCAAGTATTCTATGTTATAACCATATTCTGGTGTTGGTGAAAACTCTCCAGGACGATAGCGCTCGTAGAGGGGCTCCAGACCCTGCCAGGCATTCCAGTCCTCAAGATATACATTATCTGAATATTGTCCGAAGTCTTTTGCTGACATGGCTCTTACTCTCAGACGTCCACCGATACCGATATATTTGTTGAAGAAGTAAGCACCTTCAGCGTCTACCACCGTAGCGGCACGGAACTTGATGCTCTCCTTTTCACCGTCTTCTTCGAAGCTGATGTCTTTGGTGCCGAAGCCAACACCCATAGAGATGCCGAAGAACGAAGGATTCTCATAGTCCATCTCCATGTCGTTGCGCAACAGGCCCTTGCCCTTGAAGAGCAGGTCGGCGATGCCATAACCCAGCTCAGTAGAAAGAATACCAAGACCAGCACCAGACATAACGTCGCTAATCCAGTGGCGGTTATTGAGCACACGCATAACACCAGTAGCTGTAGCCACACCGTAGCCGGCTACAGACCACCATGGTGAGCGTGTCAGTCCATACTCCTTATGCAGCAGAGTGGCACCTACGAAGGCGGTGGCAGTATGACCAGAGGGCCATGAGTTGGCAGAGGTTCCGTCTGGGCGCATCTCCTTAGCGGTGTATTTGATACCATTGACGAATCCGGCCATGATACCATAGGACAGCGCTGCGCTTGCCAGCAAGCGGGGCCAGTCGCTACGACCCTCATAGCCACCGAGTTTCAGACCTACTACCATGGCGGGACCGAAGAATTGTGTGTAGTCGTCAATACCGGTCTTGAAATCGGTCAGCAGCTGGGTGTTGCGCTTTCCGCCCTGGTCTGCTCCGGCGTTGACGCGGAACATGGCCTTGTCACCCTTCAGAGCCAAACCGGCAACGAACAGGGGTATGCCTACGAAGGTCATGTCGTCTATGAACCTATAAGGTTTTACGCCTGGATTTGTTCTCGACTTAAAGAAACTGACGTCGGGCTTCCACTTGTCGGTGTTAGCTTCAAAATCATAAGAAGGGGTTTCAACTGGCACTAGTTCTGGTGTCATCTCAGGCACGTTTAACTTCAAGGGCTCTTTGTTGTCCCATTCATTAGCAGCTGACATGTTTAGGGCTGTGAAGAAAACAGTCACTACTAAAAGAAGATACTTTTTCATATACTTTGCAATGTTAATGTTTGTATTTGCATGCAAAGGTAGTGAAAAAATCTCAATTAACCATTATTAATAGATGTTTTTTTATTTTTGTACGTCTGATATACCAGATACCAGCCATCTGCATGAATGGTAAAGTGGTCGGAAAGAGTTTCGTTCAGGGTGCCTTGCCACCATTCCTGATAGGTATAGGAGTCCCACTTAAGCCCTTCTGACTCTATTCGGGTGCATCCAAAGTTAAAGATGCTGACCTGCTGGCCTGCCTGTGACGTAAAGCACTGGTCACCCTGCGAAGGGATGAAGAAACCATGGTTTGTCAGCATCAGTCCTTCGATACCCCAGTCACGATAATAGCGCATCAGCAATGAAATGTTGCCCAGGGTATGGTCCTCGCGTTTGCCTGTACATCCCAGATAGGCTATCTTTTTCCAGCCTTGCTGCAGGCAATAGCGTGTGGCCTTCGTCAAGTCGTTGTCGTCTTGTTCGTCAATCTGTATGAGTTTGTGGCGAAACTGGTCAGGCACTGAGTCGCCATCGCCAATGACAATATCGGCTTGTGGATAATGGCTGATGGCACCGTCGCAGCAAATGACATGCTGAGCTCCTTCCAAGATGGAAAGGGGTACGGCATGAGTGGGGAAATCACCATCAGCTAACACTACGGCGTCAAACTTTGTCATACTTTGTAATCTTTACTTTTTGTTTCCACTTATAGTAGCCTGCGATAGCGATGACGACGTAGAGTCCGTAGAGACCTGCCTTGAAAGGAATGCCTTTCTGGATATATAAAATACAGCATACAATGTCGACAACAATCCAGAAAAGCCATTGCTCCAGATATTTACGGGCCAGTGCCCACATGCCGACAAACGACAGGGCATTGGTAAACGAGTCGAGTAGGGGAACAGTAGAGTTCGTCCATTTGACCAAGACATAATAGGTGGCGCCCCAAGCTACAAAGAAGAACATCGTGGCAGGAAGATATTGTCGTTGTGGCATGTGAATAATGGGCAACGACTCTTTCAGTTTGCGTGTCTTCTTGAATTTCCATATATAGAATCCGTAGAGAGCTGCTATGGTGTAGTAGCATGCCATACCAGCATCGCCGTAAAGCCCATGGCTCCAATAGAGCCAGACGTCCAGCGCAGGCATGATGATGCCCACAAACCACAAGGCTATCGAGGCCCGATACTCGAGCCAGATATAGATGAGCCCGAGTATCGTGGTCAAGATGTCAAGCCAATATGTCTCTAAGAATTCCATTTAGAAGTTAATCGACAGATGAGCCATCATGTTGAAGGGTGCGGAGGGAGCAAAGCCTGCTGCATCCTGGTCACGCAAGCCCCAGTTGTTGACAGCTTTGACACCTCCTTTGCCGTCCTTGACGAATTGAGGCGCTGCCCAACCATTGTTGTCGTACTTGGCTGAGAAGATGTTGTAAAGAGTCACTCCTGCAGTTACCTCCTTGAGACCCCACTGCTTGAGGCTGAAGGTATAGCTGAGATCAACATTAGTGTTGAAGTGAGCTTTCAGCAGCAGGGTCTCATAGGTGGTATTGGCACTCTCTCTCCAGCTGTCCTTGCACTCCATCTCCTCGAAACCCGTATTGGTCAGGTATTGGTCGCTGATGTACTGGCTCTGGACTGAGGCTTTGAAACCTTGGTAGTTGAAGGTCAGGATATTGTTAAAGATAAAGCTGGGTGAGAAGCTTAGAGGGGTGTCTCCAAGATTGACAACGTCCAGGTCGTCGTCCTTGATGGTCCAGTCCTTGGCGCGGTTACGGCTCAGCGTGGCGTTGGCATCCCAACGGAACCAGTCGAGGGGCATCCATGCTGCTTCCAGCTCTAAACCCAGTCTATAGCTCTTGCCCACGTTGGTGGCAATGGCTTCACCGATATCATTCAATTCACCCGTCAGCACGAACTGGTCCTTGTACGACATCCAGTAGATGTTGGCACCTGCTGAGAAGTGCTCGCTTTGGAACTTGTAGCCTACCTCAAGGTCGTTCAACTGTTCTGCCTTGAGCTCTGTGCCGATGTTGTCCTCATAGTCATTGCGTGTAGGTTCCTTGTGGGCAATGGCAAAAGAGGCATAAACCTTATGGTTGCGGGTGATGTCATAGTTCAGACCGAACTTCGGGTTGAAGAAGTTGAACTTGTCGTCGATGATGTACTTGCCGTCTAAGTTAAAGCCGTACTCATCAGTGGGGTCCTGCATCTTGTAACCGATGTGGCGATATTGCAAGTCCAAAAAGGCACTCAGCCCCCTGACGAACTCATAGTTGGCCTTGGCATAAATGTTGAAGTCAGTCTTCTTGGCGTTGTTACGGTAGTACTCGAAGTTAGGCACACCTACCACCTTTCCGAAGTGGTCGCCGTCATACTTGTTCCACCCGCCTCCGAAGGCTGTTTCCAAGCCCTTACGGTCGTTATATACCAGTGAGGCCACCACACCATAGAAGTCGTTGGCCATCTTCTTCTGCTCAATCAGATTACCACGGGTTCCGGGGTCATCATAGCCGTAGTAATCGATGAGACCGTATTTGGTCAGCTTACGATTAAGCTTATACTGCTCATAGTAACCATCGCCACGGGTGTAGTGCAGAGCGGCATTGAGGCTCAGCAATCGCGACAGGCGCTGGTTCAGGATGAGTTGGTAGTTCTGCTGGTGGTAGTTGTCCGTCTGGTTTTCGTAATAGTCCGTGGGATTGCCGTTCTCGTCGAACCCCATCACGCCACAGGAGTTGTAAGTACGGCCATAGAGTGCCTGCTCGTATTTAGAGGTGTAGTTCCAGGCGTGGTAGGTTTGCTCCTCACCGTTCCAGGTGATGAACTTCACCACCGTGTTGTCGCCAAACCAGCCTGCCTGCAACAGATAGGAGTTCAGCTTTGTCGAGGCACGATCCAGATAGCCCTTCGAACCAATGTTCGACAGGCGACCTTGTAGCCCCCAATGTCCCTTGATCAGACCAGTGCCAAAACGTAAGGTTTCCTTATGGCTATAGTAGGAACCCCCACTGAGGTCCAAACCGATGTAGGGCTCCTGTCCGATATTCTCAGTCTGCATGTTCAGCGTGGCACCAAAGGCACCAGCTCCGTTGGTGGATGTACCTACACCACGCTGTATCTGCATGGACTGTACGCTTGAGGCAAAGTCGGCCATGTTCACCCAGAACAGCTGGGCCGACTCGGCATCGTTCATGGGTATGCCATTGGCTGTGATGTTGATGCGTGAAGGGTCTGTACCACGTACTCTTAACGTGGTGTAGCCTATACCGTTACCAGCATCCGAGGTCATCGTCACTGAAGGTGTCAGCGACAGCAGATAGGGAATGTCCTGTCCGTAGTTGACTGCCTTCAGCTGTTCTTTGTCCATGTTGGTAAATGCCATAGGCGTCTTCTTGCTGGCACGTGTAGCTACTACCTCTACATCCTGCAGTTCCACGCTCTTCAGCGTGTCCGTCGCCTCAGCCGTTACCTCTTCCGCCTGCATGGTTATAGTACTACCAAACAGCACAGCTATTATTAGTTTCTTCATGTTTCTTTTCCTTATTATTAAATGAATCAATAAGGGGATTGCATACTCTATCATCCCTACGTCGGCATTACCCGTATCAGGTTTGGAGGGTATCATCTCAGCCCACAACCGTGAGCACCCCTTGATAAGCACTTTGCTAAATCGGCTGCAAAATTAATAGAAATTAGTCGAAACACCAAATATATTCGAATTTTTTTGTACCTTTGCGCTCAAAGACGCGAAGATATGACATTGAAGGATTTTTTTAAGAAGGACCGCTTTGCTGCTTTGGCAGGTGTCGAACTGCTGGAGGTGAGTGAAGGATATGCCAAGGCACGTATGCTGGTGACACCAGGACACCTGAATGGTGGTGGGGTCTGTCAGGGAGGTGCCTTGTTTACGTTGGCTGATCTGGCATTTGCAGCAGCCATCAACAGTCATCTGGAACTGACTTTCTCTACGTCGTCCAATATCACTTTTGTTGCCAATGTGAGTGAAGGATATGTCTTTGCGGAGGCTCATGAGGTAGTAGACCATCCGAAGATGCCCTATGGCGAGGTGCGCCTGACGGATGAGACAGGACGTCTGCTGGCCATCTTTACCTCAAGTGCCTATAGGAAAAAAGGAGCGGTCATCGATGCTGACCGCCCCTGAAAAGTTATTGCTTGCTGTCTTATTAAACCAGCTTTGACAAGTCGGGTTCCTCGATGTACTTCAGCTTGTTGTCGATGATGACCCTTTGTGCAGCTTCTGCATTCTCAGTGCGGAAGATCATGATGCCTTTTCCACCCAGCAGGAAGGTATACATGTAGGCAATGGAGATGCCTTCTTTCGAGAAGGTTTCCACGGCGTCAGCAGCACGACCAGGCTCGTCGTCGAGCTGCAGAGCGAATACGTTGCTCAAGGCTACGGCTACGCCACCCTTCTTAAGCTCTTCGTAAGCACGGATAGGCTCGCTACAGATAAGACGGTAGATACCATACTCTGCAGTATCTGCTATGGTTGAGGCCACAATCTGAATGTTGGCCTGCTTGAGAATCTGGAGCACCTTGATGAGCGTGCCTGAACGGTTCTCAATGAAAATGGAAAGTTGATTGACTGTCATATGCTTTAAACTTTAAAATTTTATGTTGTAATTATTGGTAAACCTTACGCTTATCGACAACGCGAACGGCCTTGCCCTCGCTGACAGGCAG
>JAFPEE010000115.1 GCA_017389705.1 Prevotella sp. | reverse complement strand
GTATTTCCTTATACGAAACATCGAGAAACCCTTTATTTATGGGAGTTTCTCGATATTTTCGGTGTGTGATCCCGTTGGGATTCAAACCCAAGACCTTCAGAACCGGAATCTGACGCTCTATTCAGCTAAGCTACGGGACCATATTTTAAAAACAGATGCAAAGATACAACATTTAATTGAAAAAGGAGCATTGGTGGTGGAGAATTAAACTCTTTTAAGTATTGCATAATGTTTGCAAGATGATACGAAAATCAATAAATTGCTATCATTTTGCAAAATTTCTTGGCTTTTTGCTTGCAGATTAATATAAAAGTAGTACCTTTGCACGCAAAAACGAGAGAATATCAATATGAGTCAACTGATTAACCCCATTGGATATGAGCCGTTGTTGGATACCAAGCAGACGGAACAGGGTATTAAACTGATTAAGGAGTTTTTTCAACAAAACATATCAACCGAGTTGCGCTTGCGTCGTGTGACTGCACCATTGTTTGTGCTGAAGGGTCTGGGTATCAACGACGACCTGAATGGTGTGGAGCGTGCTGTTACCTTCCCCATCAAGGATCTGGGCGATGCTTGCGCTGAGGTGGTCCACTCGCTGGCTAAATGGAAGCGTTTGTCGCTGGCTGAGTATAAGATAGAACCTGGCTATGGCATCTATACCGACATGAATGCTATCCGTGCGGATGAGGAGTTGGATAACCTTCATTCCCTGTATGTCGATCAGTGGGACTGGGAAGCTGTGATTAACAAGGACCAGCGTACCGTTGCCTATCTGAAGGATGTCGTAGAGCGTATCTATGCTGCTATCCGTCGTACGGAGTACCTGACGTGCGAGACCTATCCACAGATTAAGCCCTTCCTGCCAGAGAAGATTACGTTCATCCATGCTGAAGAGCTGCTTCAGATGTATCCGGATCTCTCGCCCAAGGAGCGTGAGGATGCTATTTGCAAGAAGTTTGGCGCAGTATTTATAATAGGTATAGGTGGTAAGCTGTCGAATGGCGAGAAGCACGACGGGCGTGCTCCTGACTATGATGATTGGTCAACCATAGGTGAGAATGGTCAGGCAGGTCTCAATGGCGACATCCTTATCTGGTATCCTGTGTTGGGGCGCTCGTTTGAACTGTCGTCAATGGGTATCCGTGTTGACAAAGAGTCGCTCCTGCGCCAGTTGAAACTGGAAGGCAAGGAAGAACGCGAAAAGCTTTACTTCCATCAGAAACTGCTCAGCGACCAGCTGCCTCTCAGCATCGGTGGTGGTATTGGTCAGAGTCGTTTATGTATGGTGCTGTTACATAAAGGTCACATTGGTGAGATCCAGGCATCTATCTGGCCAGATGACATGCGCCAGCAATGCAAAGATTTAGGCATGCAGCTGATATAAGGCGGTTAGCTAATAGCCAATTGGCGGCAGTTAACAGAACAGTCTTATTAGGCTAATTGTAAATCAAGGAGTTCCCTCAGTTTAGCGACTGAGGGATTTTCTTGTTCCATCAGCTCGTATTGTTCACGACGGGAGAGAATGCGCTCCTGTTCCTGATGTTCGGCTACACGCATGGCCAGGGTGATGTCTTGGTTGTGTAGATAGAGCTTCAGGGTGTTGACAATGCTGCCCTTGATGTTTTCCATCTGTTCCATTGCTATTTGATTGTCGACGACAACCTCGATAGCAGGGAACTCCAGGATGGTGGGACTCATATTCTTCATGCGGGTAGCTATGCCGCTAAGGTTCTGGGGCATGCGGTTGCACATGGAAATCCACTCCAGTTCCAGCTCGTGCTGGTCGAAGACGTGCTGCTCTTCTTTGTTGGCATCGTTGCTCTGGTTGTCAGTAGTGATGACAGGCGACTTCTTCTGGCCCATGCTTCTCAGGTTATTCCATGAGAAGCTGATGCTACTCTTGAGCTTGGGAGTGGGAGAGGGTTTCTTGGCGGGCTGGCCAGTGGCGTCTGAATGACTCGGTTGCTGGGGCAGACTGGTTGACTCAGTCTTGCTGTCGGTTGATGCCACAGGCTCAGCAGCAGCTACCTGCGGGGCTGCTTTCTTGGGCTGAGGCTGTTGCATCAGTTGCTTAAACAGGGATTTCAATCTTCTGGGCTTACGCCCATTGGCTGGCCCCTCGTCGGGCTGAGTGATTTGTGCAATCTCGATTAATGTCAGCTCTACCAACAGTCGTTTGTTGCTTGACTGCCGGTAGTTGATGTCGCACTGGTTCATCAGTCGCAAGGCCTCGTAGAGCATACGGGTCTCGCACTTCTGAGCCTGTTCCTGGTAGCGTTGGCGTTGCTGGTCACTTACTTCGAGCAGGGGTAGCGTCTGCTGGTCTTTAGCCATCAGTACGTTGCGGACGTGTTTGGCCAGACCTTGTATAAGCAGACCTGCGTCGAAACCCTTGTTGATAATCGAGTTGAGTAGTACCATGATGTCGCTTACCTTATTATTAATAGACAGGTCGATTATCTGGAAGTAGTTCTCGGAATCGAGGACGTTCAGATCTTCAATGACTTTCTGGTATGTAATGTTACCTTGGCAGAACGATGCAGCCTGGTCGAAGATAGAGAGCGCATCGCGCATGCCACCATCTGCCTTCTCTGCGATGACGGCCAACGCCTCTTCCTCGTAGCTGATGCCTTCGCGCTGAGCCACTGACTTTAGGTGGTCAATGGTGTTGCGGACAGTCATGCGCTCAAAGTCGTAGATTTGGCAACGGCTCAGGATGGTAGGCAAAATCTTGTGTTTCTCCGTCGTAGCCAGAATGAAGATGACGTGTGCGGGTGGCTCCTCCAATGTCTTGAGGAAGGCGTTGAAGGCTGCTGTCGACAGCATGTGCACCTCGTCGATGATAAACACCTTGTACTTGCCAACCTGTGGTGGTATGCGCGTCTGTTCCATCAGCGTCTTGATGTGCTCTACTGAGTTGTTGGATGCTGCATCCAGCTCAAAGATGTTGAATGAACGCTGTTCTTTGAATGCCTGACACGACTCGCAATGTTCGCAGGCCTCGCCATCAGCAGTAGGCGTCAGACAGTTGATAGCTTTGGCGAAGATACGGGCACAAGTAGTCTTGCCGACACCTCGCGGTCCGCAAAAGAGGTAGGCATGTGCCAGTTTTCCACTCTTGACGGCATTCTTCAGCGTAGTGGTCAGCGCCTGCTGTCCCACGACGGTATCGAATGAGGTGGGGCGGTATTTTCGCGCAGATACAATATATTCTTCCATTGTCTAAAAAATAATTTGCCTACAAAGGTACGAAAAAATTGAGAATTAAGAATTAATAATTAAGAATTATTCGTATCTTTGCAAGCGAAAAGTGAAATAGGAGTTATGAATATACTGAAAACGATATGGTCAACAATCCGTCGCATTAAGGCGCTGAAATATATCCTGGTGACCATCTTTGCTGTAGCGTTGATTGGCTTTATCGACGAGAACAGCGTGTGGCATCACTTCCAGAACAAACAGAGAATCAGTGAATTGCAGGATGAGATTAAGGAGTATTCTGACCAGCATCAGCGTAACAATGCACAGATAAAAATGCTGGACAGTAATCCAAAGGCTATTGAGAAAATAGCTCGCGAACGCTATTTCATGAAAGCTGACGACGAGGACATTTTCGTGCTCAGTGACGACAACAAATCAGTACCAACCGATGAAACAGCTGAGTAATATCGAGACTTGGGTGATGTTGGCAGGTGGACTGCTGATGGTAGTAGGCTCTGGTGCCAGCTTGTTGTTACAGGCTTGGGCTCCCTATGTATTTGCTCCTGGTGCATTGATGTTTGCGGCTATGCAGATGCGCCAACGCTATGAGGGTGACAACTTCACCATTCGCCGTCTGCGTCGAATGATGCTCTTGAGCGACGGGCTGTTCCTGATGGCAGCTTTGTTGATGTTTGCCAATCAGAGTAATTTCTTTCAGTTAAACTACCTTTCCTATATAAAATATGTGCACAACAACTGGATTGTTGTGCTGTTGGTTGCAGCCATCTTACAGCTGTATACAAGCCATAGAATTGCTAACGAATTGGAAAAAGAGGCAAAAAAACGCTAAATAATTGCGCAAATGTTTTAAAATGCGCAAATATTTTTTCTTATTTCGATATAACATAGTACATTTGCACGTGCTTTTATAAGCGAACGAATGAAACTATAAGATTGTCTATGAACAAAATTCTATATGCATCCGTCATGGTGGCTCTGCTCACCTCGTGTGCCAGTTCTTATAATGTGACTGGTTCTTCATCAGTGTCAGCACTGGACGGAAGTAAACTCTATCTGAAAACCCTTAAGTCAGGAGCTGTCAGGAACATCGACTCTTGCGATGTAGTACATGGCGAGTTCCACTTTGCCGGATTGTTGGATTCAGTACGCATGGCCAACCTCTTTATGGATGACGAGAGCATTATGCCCGTTGTCCTGGAAGAGGGTGAGATTACGGTGAAGATAGGTCCTGCAGGTCCCAGCGTTGGTGGCACTCCGCTGAATGACAGCCTCTATAAGTTTATCGATAGGCACAACCAGCTCATCAACCAGATGAACGAGTTGGGGCATAAGCAAAACCAGATGATTCTGGAAGGCATCGACGAGCAGGCTATAGCCCAGCAGCTGAATGCCGAGGCAGCGCATATTTCTGCCGCAGAAGACGAGCTGGTGACCAAGTTCATTGAGGCAAACTACGATAATGTGCTGGGTCCTGGCGTGTTTATGATGATTACCAGCCAGTATCGTTATCCTATCCTTACTCCGCAGATAGAGTATATCATGTCTAAAGCCACGAAGACCTTCAAGGAGGATCCCTACGTGAAAGAATACTATCAGACTGCTCGGGAAAACGAGCAACGCATGAACGGTCTTAGCGATCCTGTCACTACCTCTGCCCCTGCTCCAGCTCCACTTGCAACTGATACGCTGCAGGCTCCTGCCCAGCTGATGAATGCTCCAAAGAAATGAAGACGCTTATCAGGGGAGGATATATAGTAAATGAAGGACGTACCTTCGAAGGCTCGATAGTCGTCGAAGACGGCAATATCATAGAAATCTCACAACAGTCATCCACGACCTCGCATGGTTACGACGAGGTTATAGATGCATCGGGCTGCTATGTTCTGCCTGGTGTTATCGACGATCATGTGCACTTTCGCGAGCCGGGACTGACCGAAAAGGCCGACATTGAAAGCGAAAGCCGTGCAGCAGCGGCAGGTGGTGTGACCTCTTATTTTGACATGCCCAACTGTGTGCCCCAGACGACAACGCTGGAGGCGCTGAATGATAAGTTCCAACGTGCCAATAAGCACAGCCATGTCAACTACTCCTTTTTCTATGGAGCTACCAACGACAATGCCGATACCTTTGACCAGCTGGATGCTACACGCATTCCTGGCATCAAGCTCTTTATGGGCTCGTCGACAGGCAATATGCTGGTCGACAAGCAGCAGGTCTTGGAGCGCATCTTCCAGAGTTGCAAGCTGCCGCTGATGGTCCATTGCGAGGATACAGACATCATCAACCGTAATATGGCAGCAGCCAAGGAGGCTTGGGGCGAAGACCCTCCCGTCTCATTGCATGCCATGATACGTAGTGAGGAGGCTTGTCTGGCCTCGTCGCAAAAAGCCATAGAGCTGGCCAAAAAGTATGGTACCCGACTGCATGTTGCCCACGTCTCAACGGCTGAGGAATTGGAAGGGCTCTCTCCTGCCTCTCCCAAAGGAAAGGGAATGCAACGCCACACTCTGGCCACAGGTCAGAGGAGCTTGCCGTCAATTACTGCTGAGGCCACTGTAGGGCATCTCTATTTCACCCAGCTTGACCATGAACGCCTGGGAGCGAAGATAAAGGTCAACCCTGCCATCAAGACACCCGTCGACCAATTCCTGTTGCGACAGGCGCTGACCGATGGCCGTATCAGTGTGATTGGCACCGACCATGCTCCCCACTTGCTGACGCAGAAGCAGGGAGGATGTGCGAAGGCTGCCTCAGGCATGCCCATGATTCAGTTCTCGCTGGTGACCATGCTGGAATTGGTGGATGAGGGCGTGCTGACCATAGAGCGTATGGTAGAGCTGATGTGCCACAATCCGGCTCGCCTTTTTGGCGTCCAGAAGCGCGGGTTCCTACGTCAGGGCTATCGTGCTGACATGGCCATCATCCGTCCCAATAGTCCCTGGACCGTTACCTGCGACCTCATTGAAAGCAAATGCGGCTGGAGTCCCATGGAAGGTCATGAATACCGTTGGCGTGTGGAGCGCACGCTCTGCAATGGTCAGACAGTATATGCCAATGGTGCGGTAGATGCCAGTGTCCATGGCGAGGAAATTAGTTTCAACCATGCGAATTGACTATGACATCAGCGATGTAGCTCCCTATATCAACTGGGACTATTTCTTCTATGCTTGGGCCATGCACAACAAGCCTGATGCAGAGAAAGCCAAGCTGCGTCTTGAGGCAGAGTCAACGCTGAATAAGCTCAACGGACAGTATCGCACTCATGCCCTGTTCATCATTGCAGATGCCCAGAGCGATGGTGACGATGTGTTGACAGAAAACCACCGGCTGCCCTTTCTCCGTCAGCAGCAACCCCATAGCGAATGCCTTTGTCTGGCAGACTTTATTGCTCCTAAAAGCTGTCCTCACAGTGCCTTAGACTCAAAGGACGGTCAACAGACTGCCAACAGTCAGATAGGCATCTTTGCTACAACGGTAGATATGGGGCTGGAAACTGATTTCGCCCATGACGACTATCAGAAGATGATGATTCAGCTGCTGGCCGACCGCTTGGCTGAGGCTACTGCCGAGCGTATGCACGAGGAGGTGCGCAAGCACTATTGGGGCTATGCTCCCGATGAACAACTCACCATGCACGAACTGCACGTCGAGAAGTTTCAGGGCATCCGTCCTGCTGTAGGCTATCCCTCGCTGCCCGACACCAGCATGAACTTTGTCATCGACGAGCTGATAGATATGCGTCAGATAGGTATCCGTCTGACCGAGAGTGGAGCCATGAAGCCCCATGCCAGCGTTAGCGGATTTATGTTTGCCAGTCCAAAGGCCCATTATTTCACGCTGGGCAAGATTGGTGAAGACCAACTTGAGGACTATGCCCACCGTCGGGGCTTGCCGGTTACTGTTATGCGGAAGTTTCTATTGTCAAATCTCTAAACTATTATTCTGATATGATAGCACGTTATGCCATACCGTTTTTCTTTGTGATGGGACTTGTTATTGCCCCATTAGTGTTCATCCTGCTGTGCCGTTGGCTCGCTCCCCGGAAGCATTGGAAGAAAGCAGCCCTCGCCTGCACCTTATTAATATGGATAGCGGTGGCCTATGGCTATTTTGTAGGCTTCGAGAAGCTGGAGGTGACACATATGGAGTATGCCTCCAAAGATTTGCCCGAGGCCTTCGACGGCTATCGTATCGTGCAGTTTTCCGATGCACATGTCGGAACCTATACAGGCAGTCGCCAGTGGCTTCTGAAAAGAGCTGTCGACAGCATCAATGCCCAGCATGCTGATGCCGTAGTCTTCACGGGCGACTTGGAGAATCTGCATCCTGACGAGTTGCTCCCGCAGATGTCTATTCTCAGCCAGGTAAAAGGTAAAGATGGCGTTTTCAGCATCTTGGGCAACCACGACTATCCCACCTATCTTGATGCAGACGAAAAGACGAAAGCCGGGTTTGTGCGCCAGACAGTATCCTATGAGAAAAAGTTGGGGTGGCAGCTGCTGATGAACGAGCATCGGGTGTTGCGTCGCGACTCAGACTCCATCGTCATAGCTGGTATGGAGAACTGGGGCGTCTTGAAGCGCATGCCTCGCAAGGGCGATGTCAAGAAGACCATGGCAGGCGTCAACCCCTCGTCATTCGTCGTCATGTTACAGCACGACCCTACAGCCTGGCGTGAGAAGATACTGCCTGAATGCCACGCCCAGCTGACACTAAGCGGACACACCCATGGCGGACAGTTCACCATCTTCGGATGGTCTCCATCAGCATTTACCTATGATGTCTGGGGAGGCTGGGACCATGAGGGCGACCGTGCCCTGTTCGTCTCTACCGGACTGGGAGGACTGATACCCTTCCGAATGAATATGCCTGGCGAGATAGTCGTAATCACATTGAGGAAAAAATGAAAATACTCTATCGCATCCATCAAATATTCATAGCTATCCCCATCACCATAGTGATGACCATCTGGACTGCCATCCTCGTGGGTGTTGGCTGTACCTTGGGCAATGGACATTTTTGGGGCTACTATCCCGGTCGTTGGTGGGCAAAGGTCGTCACACGCATCTTCCTGCTGCCTGTAAAGGTGGAGGGGCGCAAGAGTCTTGAGCCTAACCAGTCGTATGTATTCGTTTCCAACCATCAGGGAGCCTTCGATATTTTCCTCATCTATGGTTTCCTGGGGCGTAACTTCAAGTGGATGATGAAGTACCAGATACAGCAGATTCCCTTTGTGGGTTATGCTTGCCGCAAGTCGCATCAGATTATGGTCGACAAGCGTGGAGTAGGGGCAGTACGCAAGACCTACACCACAGCGCGCCACATCTTGGAGACAGGCAACTGCTCGGTGGTTGTCTTTCCTGAGGGAGCTCGCTCCTTTACCGGCCATATGGGAGAGTTCCGCAAAGGAGCCTTCGCCTTGGCCGACGAGTTGCAGTTGCCCGTCGTGCCACTGACCATCAATGGCTCCTTCGACGTCATGCCACGAATGCGCGACTGGCACTTTGTCAACTGGCATCCCTTGTCGCTCACCATCCATGCGCCCATCTATCCTGTAGGACAGGGCTTGCAGAACGTGCAGGCCACCATGCACCAGGCATACGACAGCGTCATGTCAGCCTTGACACCCGAGTATCAAGGCTTTGTCGAGAATCCTGATCAGTAATGCTGGCTTTTAGCTTTTGGCTTTTAGCTAACTGCTAATAGCTAACAGCTAACTGCCAACAGCCGGATATTTCCTCGTCCAGCCGTCCCAGCGCAGACGCATCACGCCGAAGAAAGCCTCGCCGAAGATGCCACCCGACATCTTGCTGGTACCTTCGCGACGATTGACAAAGATAACAGGCACTTCCTTAATCTTAAAGCCAATCTTATAGGCAGTGTATTTCATCTCAATCTGGAAGGCATAGCCCTTGAAACGAATCTTGTCCAGCTCGATGGTCTTCAGCACACGGCGCTTGTAACACTTGAAGCCAGCCGTCGTGTCGTGTACCTTGAAGCCTGTAACAATGCGCACATACTTCGATGCGAAGTACGACATCAGTACGCGTCCGATAGGCCAGTTCACCACGTTGACACCACTGATGTAACGACTTCCTATTGCCAAGTCGTAGCCCTCGTCGGCACAAGCCGCATACAGTCGCGGCAGATCGTTGGGGTCGTGGCTGAAGTCAGCATCCATCTCGAAGATGTAGCCGTAGTCGCGTTCCAAAGCCCATTTGAAGCCAGTGATATATGCAGTACCCAATCCCAGCTTGCCCGAGCGCTCTAAGATGAACAACCTGTCGCTGAACTCCTCCTGCGCCATCATTCCCTTGACGATAGCAGCTGTTCCGTCGGGTGAGCCGTCGTCAATCACCAGGATATGAAAACACTTCTCCAGCCCGAACACGGCCCGGATAATCTTCTCGATGTTCTCCTTCTCGTTATACGTAGGAATGATGACAATGCTGTCGCTTTGGTGCATATACCTTACTATTTATTGTTTCTGTCTGCGAAGGTACGAATAACCGAGCTAAATGCAAAATAAATTTTGATTTATTTTGCATTTAGCTCGGTTTTTACTACCTTTGCAGGCGAATTTGCATGAAGATTCAAGATTTGCTGAGGCTTTATGCAACGTCACCTCAGGTGGGGGCGTTGGTGGAGACGTTGGGGAAAAAGTCGGTGAAGACCGTTTTCCTCGAGGGTCTTATGTGCTCGTCGGCACCGATGGTGTTTGCAAGCCTCTCCCTAACCCTCAGGGGTCGGCTTCTCCTTT
>JAFPEE010000114.1 GCA_017389705.1 Prevotella sp. | reverse complement strand
TTTAAGATTATGGCAATAAGAATAGCGTTTTTCGATGCGAAGAGCTACGACCGCGAGAACTTCGCCAAGGTGAATGAGAACTTCGGTTTCGACATTCAGTACTACAAAGAGCGTCTCAGCCTGAACACCGTTTCGCTGACTCAGGGAGCTGACTGGCTCTGCTGCTGATGATGCCCAACGTCATCGTTACCTCCCATCAGGCCTTCTTCACCCGCGAGGCCGTTCATAACATCGCCCTCACCACCCTCCAGAACATCCTTGACTTCAGCGAGGGCAAGGAACTGATAAATGAGGTAAAATGAATACAATGCAGCAGAGGCATACTTCGACCCCAAGGAGGTACGTCTGGCTCGTCCTATCACCGGTGTCACTCACAAGATAGAGTCCAACAAGCTGCTGGCACTCTATGATGATGACGCTCGTAAGGCAATGGTTGATGCCGTTGATGGTCTGTACAAGGCTTCTATGGCAAGACGTTTTGCAGCTCAGGCAACTGAGGCGAAGACCATCTTCATTGATTCATTTACACTGCAAAATTATTATCAAGTTGTTTCAAATCGTGGGACAAGTGAGAGAAAAATGAAACTTGTTTCAAGTTTTCCGAGCGCAGTAACGATTCACCAAAGGTAAATCGTGGTACAACCTCCCCAAATATTAGCTTTAAGCTTTAATTTTCCCTTGCATCCATAAGAATCCTCTTACCAAAGTACCTTTCTTGGCATCGGGCAGATATTCCTTCTTGAAGTAAAGAGGCACATAGGTTTCTTCCGGCTCATGGCAGATGGAGATGACTGCCTTGATGAAGTCGATGCCAAAGAGTGAGACCTGTTCAATAGACTTGATGGGTGAAGCAAACTCAGCATCATCAGGAAATTCCTCATCGTGTGACAGATAAGCTACCAACTCATCGTTGCAAAGAATCATGGGCAGGATGTTACCATTCTCGTCATATTCAGGCTTAATGCCCATGTCGCTACGCATCTTGGCCGACGTTTCAGCATCCAGCACGGTTTCAGATTCACCTTCTACTATCTTATAGACATGCCACCGCCACCACCCGATAGTGGCAGGGTTGATGGTCATCGACCACCTCCACCACCTGATGGTATGCACCCTGGCGGCCCTCCCCCGCCTCACGGGAAAGGTCGTCCTTCTCACAATCCTGATAATATGCGTGGTTTTGACCCTGCATCTGAGGATGACATGGATGACAACGGCATGAGCCGCTATATGGAGAACAACGACGAAGAAGGCTGGGATTAATACATTATCGATTATGGCATATACATACAAATATCCGAGACCAGCAGTGACAGCTGACGGTGTTGTTATCACTAAAGAGGAGTTCCCAAAGATTCTACTCATTCAAAGAGGCGGTGAACCATTCAAAGACTATTGGGCATTTCCCGGTGGGTTCATGGAAATGGATGAGACAATAGAGCAGTGTGCCGTTCGTGAACTGGAAGAAGAGACTGGCATAAAACTTGATCTTTCGGACTTAACACTGCTTGGTGTTTACTCCAAAGTCGATCGTGACCCAAGAGGTCGCACGGTTTCCGTAGCATTTCTTGTAGAGATAGATGCTCCTGTGGAGGTGAAAGGCCAGGATGACGCTGCAAAGGCTGAGTGGTTTGGATTATCAAGTGCTCCTGTTGGTGCATTTGATCATGAAGACATCTTTAACGACGTATTCAAAGTACTGGAAGAAAGAACCAAATCAAATTTGCGCGAAGCCATTCATCAAGACCAGATAAAGGAGTTAGAGGACAAACTAAAGAAACTGGAAGGCCAATGATAGAAATAAGAGGAACGGCCAACTCTATTGTCAGCCGTCCCTTGCTTTCATTTTAAGATTCTCACCCTTGACGTTCTCAATGTGAGAAATGAACTCTTCCCTCGACCATGTCTAAAGAAATCGTAAAAGTTCTGTGCAAAATTAATAAATCTCGCCCAAAATGCGTATATTTGCAAATAAAAACAACATCATTTAAGATTATGGCAATAAGAATAGCGTTTTTCGATGCGAAGAGCTACGACCGCGAGAACTTCGCCAAGGTGAATGAGAACTTCGGTTTCGACATTCAGTACTACAAAGAGCGTCTCAGCCTGAATACCGTTTCGCTGACTCAGGGGGCTGACGCTGTGTGTATCTTCGTCAATGCAGAGTGCGATGCCCGTGTCATTGAGCGTATGGCGGGCTATGGCGTGAAACTGATAGCCCTGCGCTGTGCCGGTTTCAACAATGTCGACGTACAGGCTGCCAAGCAGTTTGGCATCCGCGTAGTCCGTGTGCCAGCCTACTCGCCTCATGCAGTAGCAGAGTATGCCGTCACGCTGATGCTGGCCCTGAACCGCAAGGTATACCGCTCTGTTTATCGCACCCGCGAAGGCAACTTCCGTTTGGGTGGACTCCTTGGTTTCGACATGTACGGCAAGACCGTAGGACTTATCGGCATGGGAAAGATTGCCAAGGAACTGGTGAAGATCCTGCGTGGTTTCGGCATGAATGTGCTGGCCTACGACCTCTATCCCGACGAAGCCTTTGCCAAGGAGCATCAGGTAAAGATTGTGTCGCTCGACGAACTCTACGAGCAGTCGGACATCATCTCGCTGCACTGTCCGCTGACCAAGGAGACGCAGTTCATCATCAACAGCGACTCCATCACGAAGATGAAGTATGGCGTAATGATTATCAACACCGGTCGCGGCAAGCTCATCAAGACTGCAGACCTTATCGACGGCCTGCGCTCCCATCAGGTAGGTTCTGCCGCCCTCGACGTGTATGAGGAGGAAGCCAACTACTTCTACGAGGACCGCTCCGATAAGATGATTGATGACGACAAGCTGGCCCTGCTGCTGATGATGCCCAACGTCATCGTCACCTCCCATCAGGCCTTCTTCACCCGCGAGGCCGTGCATAACATCGCCCTCACCACCCTCCAGAACATCCTCGACTTCAGCGAGGGCAAGGAGCTGGTAAATGAGGTGAAATGAATAAACAGCTGAAGCGTATGGGGTATCACATGACAAAAATGAATTAATATAGCCAAAATTAGTGTGAACTATCATTTGAAGCTATCGGAAAAGGAGATTTTCAAGGGCTTTCGTGAAGGCGGCGGTGACATTATCCGTGAGTATTGAAGAAATCGCTCCGCTGTTTGCCGAGGCGCACAACGTGGAGAATATTGTCTTGCCACCAGGTTGGGGAAATTAACAAAACGAATTAAAATATGAAATCACTTAGAGAACTATTCCGTATTGGAAAAGGCCCGTCAAGCAGCCATACAATGGGGCCTGACAATGCTGCACGTATTTATGCAAAGCGCCATCCCGAGGCCAAGAGTTTCGAAGTAACCCTTTACGGCAGCCTCGCTGCTACAGGAAAAGGTCACATGACCGATGTCGCCATCATCGACGTACTTAGTAAGATAGCCCCTGTGAGCATCGTTTGGCAACCCAAGATCTTCCTGCCGTACCACCCTAACGGCATGAAGTTCAAAGCTGACGGAGGCGACGAGTGGACGGTATATAGCGTAGGCGGTGGTGCACTCTCGGAGGGTAAGGCCGAAGGGGACATGTTCGCTGCTGGCGGCGATGTCTATGAGATGCATAAGATCAAGGACATCATGGCATGGTGCAAGAAAACAGGTCATGGATACTGGGAATATGTGGAACAGTGTGAAGGACCGGAAATCTGGGATTTTCTGAAGGAAGTCTTTGATACGATGGTAAAAGCCGCAGAACGAGGTATTGATGCAGAAGGTGCCCTGCCTGGTCCGTTAGGCTTGTCGCGCAAGGCTGTATCTTATTATGTGAAAGCTCAAGGATACAATGAAACGGCTCATTACAGTGCCCTACTCTATTCCTATGCATTGGCAGTTATTGAAGAGAATGCCTGTGGAGGTACGATTGTGACGGCTCCCACCTGTGGCAGTTGTGGTGTTCTTCCTGCCATTCTCTATGGGGCATACCGCAATTTGGAATTCTCCGAGCAGCGCGTTCTGAGAGCCCTTGCTACAGCAGGACTCTTTGGCAACGTGGTTAAGCACAATGCCAGTATCAGTGGAGCAGATGTGGGATGTCAAGGTGAAGTAGGTGTAGCCTGTGCTATGGCGGCGGCTGCCGGTTGCCAACTATGGGGAGGAAGTCCCAACCAGATAGAATACGCTGCGGAGATGGGACTGGAGCATCATCTTGGTATGACCTGCGACCCTATCTGCGGATTGGTTCAGATTCCCTGTATCGAGCGTAATGCCTTTGCAGCTGCACGGGCTACCGATGCCGCCTTATATGCCATCGCTTCCGACGGCAACCACCGCATTTCATTCGACCATGTGGTGGAGGTGATGAAGCGCACAGGCCACGACCTACCCTCGCTCTATAAGGAAACCAGCGAAGGTGGACTTGCCTTGGAGTATAAAGAGTGATGTAGAAATATATATGAGGACGGGCTGTTGTATGCAGCAGTTGTGCATGCACGGTCATGCACATCAAGGAGTGCACGGCAACAGATAAAAGGATTCTATATGCTTTTAAGTCCTTTATCAATATCTCTTCAAAATTTTCCATATTCATAGTTGTTTGACGGGGAAGGTGAAATATGTATCTGGGAAGGGTTCGTCCTTCAGCGTGAAGTGCCACCACTCGGTGTCGAAAGGCTTGAATCCGTGACGGAGCATGGCCTGACGCAAGATCATACGGTTCTTGAACTGCTCGGGGGTGATGCTACGTTTCGGATTGGCAGGACTCTTGCTGTTGTCGCCCGTGTGCTCACCCGTCTCAGGATTGCCACAGAAGTCGGGATGGCTCTCAGGACCGAACCAGTCGAAGGCGCCGCCCATGTCGAGTTCCTTTTCGGTGTTCATGTCGAACAGCGTCAGGTCAATGGTAGAGCCACGTGTGTGTCCGCTCTTCAGGCAGATGTATTCCTGAGGAAAGAGTACACTCTTGTCGAGATCTGGATAGAAGTAAGGCTTCATCAGTGTGTCGGCGATGTCCTCTGCCCAGCGCACAAAGTGGTCAACGCCTTTCTGCGGAAGGTAGGCATCGTAGATCTTCAGGCGATAGCCTTGGGCTTTCACGTCGTCGCTGACGGCCTTCAGACTGTCAGCAGCCTGACGAGTGAGTAGTGCCGTCGGCTCCTCGTAGCCGTCGATGCGGGTTCCCACAAAGTTGTATGTGCCGAAGTAACGGATCTCCAGAATTACATCGGACACCACGTCGGTAATGGTTACAAACTGACTGGCATCGTCAGTTGCGCTGCCCCCTGTACTTTCCTTAGTATTAAGGGCGGGTGCTCCAATATATAAGGGCGGCCGCCCGCATGAATTAGGGCGGCCGCCCGAATCTGGTTAGATGCCGCCTCTCTCCCTGTTACATGCCGTCTCAATCCCTGTTTGCACGGGTCTTTTCCCCACTTAGAACGTCATACCACGATATCCTTGGGAACAAGTACGTGAGTCATATCTTAAACTTTGTTGTATTAACAGGGCAATGTTAGTGATTTTTCAGAAGATTTTGTAAATTTGCACCTTAGAATTAGGATAGTTTATGAAGAAAAGGTCTTTTATTACAGCAAAATGAATCGTTCACAGATGATTATCCGTACCAGCATCATTGGAATTATTGCCAATGTGCTTTTGGCTGCTTTCAAGGCGGCTGTAGGCATCCTTGCCAGTAGTGTAGCCATCGTGATGGATGCCGTAAACAACCTAAGCGATGCGCTGTCGAGTGTTATCACTATTATCGGTACCAAATTGTCTGAGCGACCTGCCGACCGCGAACATCCCTTTGGCTTCGGACGTGTGGAGTATTTCAGCGCCATCATCATTGCCGTGCTGGTACTGTCGGCTGGTATCACGTCATTGATTGAATCGGTTAAGAAGATATTTAATCCTACCGAGCCGGAATATACCACTGTCACGCTGGTGGTCATTGTCGTTGCCATCGTGGTAAAGCTGATTTTGGGGCAGTTCGTAAAAAAGCAGGGACAGCAATTGAAGAGCGATGCCTTGATAGCATCAGGTTCCGATGCGCTCTTCGATGCCGTCATCACACTGGCCACACTCGTATCGGCTGGTATCATGCTCCTCTGGAACGTTTCGCTCGATGGCATCCTGGGCGCACTCATCTCGCTGGTCATCATCAAGGCTGGTATCGAAATGCTGGCCTCTCCTATCAACGAACTTCTTGGCGCACGGATCTCTCAGGAACTGGTTCACGACATTAAGCAGGAGGTCGGGGCTTTTGATGGTGTTCATGGTGTGTTCGACATCATCCTACATAACTATGGTCCTAGCGTCTTGATAGGTTCGCTGCACATCAACGTCTATGACACGATGGATGCCCACCAGATACATGGTCTGACGCGACGTATCTCTGAACAGATGTTTGAGAAGCATGGCATCATTATGACCGTTGGTGTCTATGCTATAGCTACGGGTGAGAACAAACGAAGCCAGCTGCAAAGTACCGTTATGCAGACATTGGCCAAGCACAAGGAGATATTACAGGTTCATGGTTTCTACTATTTTGAGGAAGAACATCGGATTTCCGTGGACGTTGTCCCTGATATTTCCGTACACGATGACACAGCCCTTTCCGCTCGTCTGGTGGAAGAACTGCAACCACTTGTTCCTGGCGAAGAAATCAGTATAGTGATAGACCATAATTATAGCGAATAACATGATTCAGCAAATAGAAATATTTGAGATGTCCCGCCAAACGGGACTTCGGCGTAAGCCAAGTGGGTTCAAGATATATGCCCCTTTGGCTTACGCCGCTTCCCCGATTAACGGGGATGCTCAAATCTGCAAACATACGAGTTGCGGACTGAGCATCAACGAGAATGCAGATCCTGGAGGCTACTATCACTTTGACTTTGTTTCTAACCGCATTATTCTCGACAAAGAATCTTATGACTTCGGTCGCCCCAAGTGGCATCTGTTGGAGGCGACAGCTGCGAGTGCGATTGCAAAATACTTTTTGCTCTTCGAGCGAAGATTTCCAAATCACCCCGCAAAGGTACGGCGAATTTTTCGTTTCTACAAGAAGGCACTTTTTGGTGTCTGGGGAAAGGAGCATTTTAATGAAGTGGTAACAGATTAATCATGAGAAAGTATTTACTTATTGTACAAGGGCTGTTGCTTGGCATGGCATCTATTTGCCAGGCAGAAAATAGAGTAACTAAGATGTTCCCTGAGAACGGAGCAACGGACGTGAATATTGATACCCACCTGATTCTGACGATGGCAGAGGATGCTATCGTCGGGCAGCAGGGGTTTGTGTCAGTCTATGACCGGAAGACGGGAAAACTGGTTGACCGTCTGGACATGAGCATTCCTGCAGGTCCTACTCAGGGACAACCAAAGAATCCGGCAGCACAATATACGCCTGTACCTTATATTTATAGGTCGCAGAACATCACCAACCGCAATACCAAGGCAGGCACACCATCAGGTGTCAATGCCTGGGACACAAGTCGTTATCAGCTTGACATCATTGGTGGTTTCTCTGATGGTTTCCACTTCTATCCCATAATCACCCAGGGTAAGCAAGTGACTATCTATCTGCATCATAACATGCTCGAATATGGTCATGAGTATTACGTTACCATCGACAAGGGTGTGATTGAAGGATTCAATGGCATGAGGGGAAAGAAGGCCTGGATATTCCGCACTAAGGAGAAAGCGCCTGACAGTAACCAGCGATTGCTGACGGTATCGGCTGACGGTACGGGTGACTTCTCTACTGTTCAGGGGGCGATGGACTTCATTCCAGATTCAATAGCTTCAGAAAAAGATGGCTACCGCGTTTTTGTGAAGAACGGTGACTATGAGGAACTAGTGTATTTCCGCAACAAGCGGTTTGTCACCATCGAGGGCGAGAGCCGTGAAGGTGTGCTGATACATTACAGGAATAACGAGGTGTTTAACCCACACCCTGCCGACATCAAAACCAATGAGGTTCGTGGGACCTTCCCCTCACGTCGTGCTGCCTTTGCCGCCGACAACTGCAGTGACCTCACGTTCCGCAATCTAACGATTAAGACCGATTGCAAGGGGCAGGCAGAGGGACTGCTGGTGAATGGAGAGCGCAACTTCTTTGAGAACGTCCACATCATTGGCGATGGCGATGCTCTGCAGGCCAATGGTAGCTGCTACTGGCTGAACTGCCGGATAGACGGCGGCGGTGACACCATCTTAGGACGTGGACCCTCGTTCTTCAACCATTGTACTATCACGAGCTATGGAGCCTTTATGTGGATTCGCAACACGGAAGAGAATCACGGCAACGTATTCGTTGACTGCCACCTGAAGGGACTATCGGAATATGCCGAGATAGGACGTTTGCCCGACAACAAAGGCAAGAACTATCCTCATGCCGAGTGCGTGTTGTTGAACTGTACGCTGGAGAACATTCCTGCATACGGCTGGGGAAGGATTGATGACGGAGCCAATACTGCGACAATCCTTGAGTTCAACAGCCACGATACGCAGGGACAGCCTGTCGATATCTCAAAGCGTAATCCACAGATGCGCCAGCTCAACCCAATTAGCGATGCCGAACTCATCGGAAATTACTCAAACAGCCATTGGGTATTAGGCTGGTAAACAAGTAGACTCTAGATTTAAAAGATGGACGTCAGTAGAGAGTATAGGTAGCTGCCAAAGGATATGAGCAGCCAAATCATGAGGGCGATGAGCAGGAGAAGAAGAATGAGAACAATGACTGACTGCCAGGCCCGCTGATTCACTTGCTTGATAACTGCTTCGTCTCCATCAACGAATCCCTGAATCATCTGCATGTTCTGGGTGTTGGCACGGTGGAAGATGTCTATGATGTCACCTACGAAGAATGGTATCATGCCCAAGAGCACATCACGCAGGGCATTGTTGAGTACGGCCAATGTCAGCGGAACGCTCTTGATGACGCGAGAGGAGAAATAGACAAACGGCGCAACGCAGAGCAGGGCTATGGCATCGCCCCATCCGGGAATGACTCCGATGAGCGCATCCAGATAGTAGCGATCCATGTAGCGAGTCAATCCCTGCATGGTCTGATAGGCTCGGTTGTCCATCAGCCGCTTGCGCTGTAAAAGCCGTTTTTCGTCTTTATTCATAGATTATACGAGCTCCTTGCCAAATGGTGACAGAGCCAGCTTTGCCAGACGGAAATGCATCTTTCCGAAGGGGATACCAATGATGGTGATGCAGAAAATGAGGCCGTAGAAGATGTGGGTGAGCCAGATCCAGATGCCACCCACGAAGAACCACAGCACATTCATGAATATGCTCAGACAACCTGGCTGTGATGGCTTCCACTTCACTTTCGTGCCGAACGGCCAGATAGCCAGCATACCCAACTTCATGCTTTGTATGCCGAATGGTATACCGATAATGGTAATCATCAGTACCAGCCCGGCGATGAAATACTCCAGGGCGATATGCAGCCCACCGAAGATAATCCAGATAATGTTTCCTAAAGTCTTCATTCTAACCTCTTTCTAAAAGTTTCTATCTGTTAGACGTATGATATGGGCGAGAAGTTGCAATACATTATAAAATCTACTAAAGTTTCGCAAGTGATTGCACACCTGCGAAACTTTAGTTACTTATAGAATACCGTCATAGTCTCTGATGGCTAGGCGCCATTCATCGGGGAACGGTATAGACTGCTTTTGCTCCAGGTCATACAGCACCAATATCGACAAGCACCGGCTCTTCACTTCCTGCGTATCAATGTCGAAGATTTCCTGTTCCAGACGGAAACTCTTGTTGCCGAGGTGTACTGTACGGGTGCGGACGGCAATCCTGTCTGCGCCTTTGATTTGGGCAAAAAACTCCACCTCGATCTTCACCACGAATATAGCGTACAGATCCCAGTCAAAGCCTTTGCACACAGTAGAGACATAGTCAGTCTTACCAGAGTCGTAAAACTGAAAATATATGGTATTGTTCACGTGACCGAACTTGTCAACGTCGTTGAAACGTATCTGAAGCGGCACCACATTGTGAAACTCGTTTTCTCTTTCTTCTATCATCTTTCTAAATCACAAATGCTGAAATCGGCTGCAAAATTACAAAAAAACGGCAAAACATTTGAATCTCTATGAAGAAGAATTCTAAAAATTAATAGAAGTATGCAATTTATTTTGTAATTTTGCACCCACAGGAGTGGGAACCATTCGGCGGCGGAGGATTCGGGACGTCCTATTACAACAAGACGGATGACTCGGTGATTCTCAAGCTCAACAAACCCAGTATTTCTGAAGATGCTGCCAGAAAAGAATTCCTGCGCTCCAAGGCTGTTTACGATATGGGCATCCCTTCCGCCGAGTCCCTTGAATATGTTACTGACGGACAGCGTTATGGAATGATTGTGGAGCGGATTCAGGGGAAGGAGTCTTTCGGTAGAATCATTGCCGATCATCCCGAGCGACTGGAGGAACTTGCCGGCATGACCGGGCGTGTGGGCCTACAATCAAGAGACCGATGTAACCGTCAGCGGCAATAACGTGACGCTGACCTCACAACTGGCCGACGGAGTGACATCAATGGTTGAACTGACCGGTGTCACCGTCAGCGGCAATGACCTGCGCTTTATGGCCAAAACCACACTCTCGAAAGATGGTCAGGTGACTGCCACCTACGGTCCGCGCCAGGAGCACTTCACCAAGACTGAAGCTGATTATGCTAAGACCGTCATCAGTCTCTGGGATATATACTTCACCAGCGACGCCCCCGAACACGAATCGCTGGAGTCGTACCGTGAATTGTATCGCGCCGACGGCACCTGTAGTTTCTACGACCTCATCGACGGACAGTGGGTGGAAGAGGAAACCGACTACTCTGAATACTTCGCCGACGGTCCCCTGTTCTGTTTCCGATGGCAGAAGAGAGATGCAGGGATAGACCGGCGCGAGAACTGGGAAATCGTGTCTTACGACAACGGCAAGATGGTCAACAAGGCCTTCTACCGCCGCGCTGACGGCTCCACTTACACCATCACCGCCCACCTGACGAAGGTGGAATAGTATTGAGCGGATACGAAATAGGTTCATCATGAACAAGTCAACGAAGTTATGGGCGATGACCGCTCTGCTGTATATATATGTGACAGTGACACTATCCCTTGTGGCCTGTAGCAGTGACAACCCTGTCATTCCTGATGTCGACGAGTCGCTAGTAATCATCTCGACGAGTGAAGAGGCTGCAGAGATGAGGGCTGACATCAAGGCTTCCGGAGGACAGAAGTATATCTTCACCGATGGAAACCTGGCCTGTCCTGCTCTCGCCTTGGATAGACGTTACCATGACTAATCCTGCCATCCCTTCTCTGGAAGGAAGTGACTTTATTCTCTCTGCCTACGGACTTGCAGGTCTTGGGAAGCTTTGTGCGGGAGAAATGGATGTCAAGGATTCACGCGTAAGTCCACTTCAATAAGAAATCAATCACAGCATTCTTTAAGTTTCTTTGCATAAATATAGCATTTTGCAACAGAAACTGCGTCAAATTTGAGCAAATTGACAATTATTTGATAAATAAGTTGTAGTTTTGCAAGCAAAATATATGCGAAAGAAAATACAACTTATTATAATAGTAATATCATTTAAAGAACAATAATACAATGAACAAGATGATTCAATGGGTGCTCGCCGCCACCCTCGTTTGCGGCGCAAGTGTATTGACAGCATGTAAAGAAGCTCACGCACAGGAGGATAATCCAGTGCAAAAGGTGACGAGTGAAGAACTGATCCGTACCTCGCAGAGTTGGGACGGCGTGGAACTGCCTGACTATCTACAGGGCCGTCCAGAACTGGTTGCCGTGAAGTATGTCTTTCCCGCAGGCCAAAAGTTGGGCTGGCACCACCATCCTGTGATGAATTACGGCGTGCTGATGCAGGGCGAGCTGACCATTATCGGCCAGGACGGCAAGGAGAAAGTGGTGCATGAGGGCGAGGCCGTCGTCGAGATGGTGAACACCATCCACCACGGCGAGAACCGCGGCTCGAAGCCCGTTATCCTATACATGTTCTACCTCTCGCAGAAGGACCTGCCCCTGGCCGTACAGCATCCGGAGATTCCATTGGAGTAAATATTGTGAAATATGGAAACGTACAAACGAATTGACCTGAACGACTACGTTCAGACTGGCGAGGGAGGGACATCCCTCACCTACACACATCAGACTCGCCACACGATGGCCAAACTCTTCAATCTAGTCAACGAAGCTGAGCTGGCAGAAAAGGAATTCCTGACTGCCCGTGCCGTCTTCGAGATGGGTATACCAACGCCTGAACCTCTCAGTTTAGTAACCGACGGGGAGCGCCGGGGCGTGGAGTACGAACTCATCAGCAACAAGCGCTCCTTTACGCGTATCATCTCTCAGGAGCCGGAAAGACTGGAAGAGATTTCGCTGACCTTCGCCCACATGGTGCGGGAACTGCACACCCAGAAGGCTGATACGTCGCGCTTCACGTCCGTCAAGGAGAGGCTCCGCCGTTTCTATCAGGAGAAAGGTGACCTGGTGACAGAAGAGTACAAGGAGCACGCGCTGAACTTCATCGACAAGTCGCCCGATGCCGACACCTGCCTGCATGGCGACCTGCATATCGGCAATATTATCACCGACAGTCAACGCAATTTCTGGATCGACCTGGGGCAGTTCAGTTATGGTGAGCCGGAGTGGGACTTAGGGTGGATGTGGACCATCTGCAACCAGATTGACGACCAGCGCAGCGACTTCATCCTCCACATCACCCCCGAGACGCTCAAAGCCCACTGGAACATCTTCATCGTCGCCTACTTGGGAACGAATGACCAGGAAGCCATTGGCCAATACACCAGACGACTCATGCCGTACTATGCCGTCAGACTGCCCTATATGTTAGACCTGCTGGTGCAGGGCCGACTCCCCGAAGATGCCCTGCAGCAACTGCCGAAGGTCATCGGATAATGTAACAAAAGAACAATTATGAAAAAGATGATGCAGTGGGTGCTCACCACCACCCTGACATTCTGCGGCGCAAGTTTATTCACTGCGTGTACTAACGATGACAACTCGGTACCCGTCACACCGGTGTTTGATGCCAGCAAGTATGCCCTCGTGGATTTACATCTCCATCTTGACGGCTCCCTAAGTGTTGATGATGCCATCTATATGGCCTCTGTAGAGCATGTCTCACTACCCACATCAAAAAACGAAATCGAGAAGTTACTTGTCTGTCCTGAGAATTGTGAGAGTCTGACAGAATATCTGAAGTGTTTCGACCTTCCTGTGAGCATTATGCAGAGTCGCGAAACAATAGCATATAGCGTGAAGAGCCTTGTCAAACGCCTTGACCAACAAGGGCTGATATATGCCGAGATACGCTATGCACCACAACTGCATACCGAGAAGGGACTGACTCAGGACGAGGTGACTGCTGCCAGCATCGAGGGGTTGCGGGAGGGTCTGGCCGAGAGCAAGAACGGCATCAAGGCTCAGCTGATACTATGCTGTATGCGAGGTGAAGGCAACGATGATCTCAATAAGGAAACCGTAGATGTGGCCAAGAAATATTTTGGACAAGGGGTTTGCGCCATTGATATTGCAGGTGCCGAGGCTCTGTTTCCAACATCGAAATACCGTGAACTGTTTGCTTACGCCAAAGCCCAAGACATTCCTTTCACTATCCATGCAGGCGAAGCTGATGGCATTGAGAGTATGATGCTGGCTGTTGAGTATGGTGCTAAGCGCATTGGACACGGCATCAGAGCCTTCAACGATGCGGAAATGAAGCAAATCCTCAAGCAGAACGACATCTGCCTGACCCTCAGCCCTACAAGTAACCTGCAGACGAAGGCTTTAACTGGTGTTACACAGATGTCGCAGTATCCCTTACAGGCGTTCCTTGCTGACGGTGTGCCTGTCTGCATCAATACCGACAATATGACTGTATCGGGTACCACCGTTCGCCAAGAACTACAAAAACTTTACGATGCAGGCATTTTAACTACCTCACAGGCAGAACTCATGGTGAGAACAGCCATCAACCACGCTTTTCTCCCTGAAGCTGATAAAACGGCATTGCTCAGTAAAGCAGAAAAAATCATTCTTTAAGTTCTTTGCATAAATATGACATTTTGCAATAGAAATTGCGTTAAACTTGAACAATTTGACAGTTATTTGCTAAAAAATTGTAATTTTGCAAGCAAAATTTGTGATATCATTTAAAGAACAACAATACAATGAACAAGATGATTCAATGGGTGCTCACCGCCACCCTTGTTTGCGGCGCAAGTGTATTTACATCGTGTTCTAACAACGATGACAACCCCGCCCAGGAGCAGGCGAAGAAGAACCGCAAGGAGTTCGTGGAGCATACCCGCGCCACGATGAAGGACCTGGCCGAGAACCTGAACTTCACGTCGTGGGAAGGAGCCAACAGGCTGAACCTGAATTTCAATCAGAGCGTGCTCAACAACCCTGAGTTTGAGAAGGTCGTTCTCAACACCTTCATGCAGAAAGTGAAACAGAGTATCAAGCCCGTAGAAGAGGGCAGCGAACTGGCTGCGATGGGCTACAAGATGTACGGCACGGTGGACTTCACCGAGTTCAACTATCGCTTCACGATCAATGCTGATGAAACTGGCTTCGACGTGGAGGAGGCCGAAGACTTTGAGATTATCGGTGTAGGGTTCAACCCCGTCACCCAACAGTATATACACCATGGCCTTAGACTGACCCTGAAGGCCGGTGGCGACACGAGCATCAAATTCCTACATGCCTCTACCCAGCAGCCGGGCCTCGCCATCGTCTTCCTCTTCCCCTCAGAATTCCAGTTCGCTATCGCCAACAAATCCACTGGTTCATGGGAAGATATCTTCACGGGTTCCTTCAAGAATCAAGCTACGCCTCCCGCAGGTTCAGAATATGCACAGTTAGGCCGCAGCAACTTCTGCGTCAGCGGAACAGTCAATAGCCTTTTTAATTATATGACGACGCCGACAGACGATGCTTCTACGCTTACCTTCTCCATTGCCAACGACCGTATGAACCATACGGGCGACTATGCTTTCAGCTGGAGCCAGAACGGGCGCAAGATGCTCGACCTGACGCTGAAGCAGAGCAGGGATGCCGAGGGCGGACTGGCCAACCTCGACCTGACGCAGTTCACTTCAACGTCGTCAATTCTCGACTTGCTCGCCGCTTGGATGACTACGCGCACTCTGGACGAAGCCAAGCTCACGCTGCTCGACGACCTGACCACCACGCTCAGCATCAGCGACATGACGAAGGCACTGGAACTGGCCCGTGCCTCCGCTTCTGCCCGCCGCCACTATGCCGACGAGGCAACCATCGACCAATACACGCAGCAGCTGAACGCGCTCATCAAGGCCGAAATGACCTGCAAGGGTGTGAACCAGCAGATTCCGATGAAGCTCGTCACCACCAAGTTCGGCGTGGACTATTGGACGATGCCCGCCTTTAACTTCGCCGACGAGAACGGCTATGTCTCGCTCTTAGACCTGCTCGACGCCGAGTCCGTTCAGTACGGCATCAACATCATCGACCACGCCGCCGAGCCCATGCAGCAGAGCATCATCGTGGTGCGCCAGGTGCTGCAATATGTGCAGGGGCTCGTCAACGGTTTCCAGCAGTCGCAGGGCAGCAATCAATCGTAATTGAAATGAAACGAACAAGACTTTGGCTTTCAGCCGCCATTGTCTCGCGCCGTCCCCTGCAGGTTGCACCAATTGCCGATTTCTATACAACAGATTAATTGTTTAAAATATGAAACAAACCAAATTATGGGTGTTTGCCGCCATCCTGACAATCTGCGGCATAACGATGGTGTCATGCTTTTCGGACACGAAGAAAAATACGGCGGTCAGCGCAACTGACGACTGTAGTCAGTTTGTGACCATTACCGACGTGGTGCCCGATGCTATATTGGAAATCCGCTACTTCGGCACGTATAACTTTGTGGGTACGCGCATCGACGGATACGAAGAGTCGACGGCGCTTTTGACCAAGCAGGCTGCTGATAGTCTGAAAGCTGTAAGCGATGACGTGAAAGCCCAAGGCTATCGCCTGAAGATATACGATGCCTACCGTCCGCAAAAGGGCGTTGACCACTTCGTGCGCTGGGCAGAGGACATCAACGACACGCTGATGAAGTCCTATTTCTATCCCGACCTCGACAAGAGCGTGCTCTTCCCTCAGGAATATATTTGTCTGAAAAGTGGTCATACGCGCGGCTCCACTCTTGACCTGACGCTGTTCGACATGACGACGGAGAAGGAACTTGACATGGGAGGAACCTTCGACTGGTTCGGTCCCGAGAGTCATCCCGACTTCTGCGGCAATCCTGAGACGGGTGAGTACACAGGCGACAATAGCAAAAGCCCTGTCAATCCGAAACGCAGCATCACCGCCGAGCAGTTCAAGAACCGCATGATCCTGCGTCAGGCGATGCTCCGTCATGGCTTCAAACCCTTTGACACCGAGTGGTGGCACTTCACACTGAAGGATGAGCCATTCCCTGATACCTACTTCACCTTTCCAGTTAAGCAACTGAGTAAATGAAACGTTCAAGATTATGGATGATAGCCGCCATCCTAATTGTTTGTGGACTACCACCGCTTACATCGTGCAGCAAAGACGGGGATGTGAACTGGAAATATGGAGAAAAACAATAATAGGAGAGATTACCAACAGCAAAATAAGTGAGAATATGATAAAGATGTATGTGATGCAGACCTGCCCGGACTGCGAATACGTGGAGAAGCAGGTGGATGGAAACCCGAATTTCGAGGTGATTGACATCGGAAAGCATGTCAGGAACCTGAAGGAGTTTCTGAAGTTGCGAGACACCAATCCCGCTTTCGATGAAGCGAAGGCTGTGGATGACCTGGGAATCCCATGTTATGTGCTTGAGGATGGAACGGTCACGCTCTATTCGAAGGACGTTGGGCTGGAGCCAAGGCCACAGGAGGAAGGTGCCACATGTAGTCTTGACGGAAGAGGGTGCTGAAAACAGCTCCGATTTTATTTCAGGAAATCCTCGCGCATTGGCGTGAAGGTGTCGATGAGAATGCCTGCTTCCTGGCAGACGCAACCATGTGGCAGATTGGGAGCCACATAATAGCCGTCGCCAACTTTGAGAACCTTCTTCTCCTCACCGATAATCACCTCAAAGCATCCGCTGGCCACATAGGTACACTGAGTATGGGGATGTTGATGGAGGGTGCCGACGGCTCCTTGCTCAAACTTCACTTTCACCATCATCAGGTGTTCGTCGTATGCCATAATCTGTCGGACAATGCCCTCACCGGCATCTTCCCATTGGATGTCGGAGGCAATCTGGTAGGTGTCGCTTTTCTTTTCCATCATCAGAACTTTACCGTAAATTCATCATTGATATCGTTGTTCTCTATCTCGTAAGTCAACTCTTGACTAAGGGTTTTCTTATCTTTGTTTTTGGGCATTTCAACGGATACCCTTGCATATTCTTGTTTCATATATCTCGTATATTATTATCGTCTTCTATTACTAATTCAATTTGCAAAAGTAGCGAAAAAAATGTGGAATAATGCGTGATTTAACGATTTTAGCATAAAAACTTTCGTTCTCTTGATGACGGGTGACTGATAATTGAGGAGATTTCCCTATGCAAGAATAGGAAAGTCCCCTACCCCAAATAGGTATATTCCTTTTGAAATGCCGTGAAAAATGCCGTACTTTGCACCGTGATTATGAAACAAATGTCGAACTTTTAAATGAGTGAGGGCAGAGTCAAGTTTACTTGAGCTATGCCGAACGAAGAAGAAAGTCAAACGAAGTTAAACCATTTAAAGAATAGGAGACAAAGTTATGAAGAAGATTAATAAGGTGATCGCAGCCATGATGATGATGGCAATCACAACAATGCCGGCAATGGCAGGTAATAAGCATCACAACGACAAAGACGACAAGAAGACAACTGTTGTCGTAGTGAATAATGACAGAGGTGGCTCGCACTTCGATAAGGTGGACAGGGCTCTTTCGCACAATAGCTATCACAAAGACTACGCCTATCGTCCTGACGTGAATACCTGCACCTTCAAGGTAAGCCGTCATGACTCCCATCGTAAGGTGGTTGCCAAGGTCGAACACATGAAGGGCGTGATGGACACCAAGTGGAATCCCCGCACCCGCGAAGTGACTGTCATCTACGATGCTAAGGTAACATCAGCCCGCCATATCAAGCACTTCATGGCATAGCCATTCTACATACAATCCCAAAGAAGGCTGCGATTAAGTGAGAAAAATCAGAACACGTTCAGATTTCCAAGCAAAGCAGTCTCGACCAAAGGTCAAGCCCCGGCTTGCAAAACGCAGGTCGGGGCCTTAATGTTGTTAGGCTTGTTGAAAGGCTTAGAGTTTACCGGCCAGTTCAATGACCTTCTGCTTGGTTTCCTCAGTCTTCTGCTCGTCAACCTTGGCGGTGACAATACCCATATCCTCGACACCCCAGTAGTTGCAGATATCATGATACTCAGCATTGGCACCATCGTAGACACCAGGAGAGTATGATGACATCAGCAGGGCCATCTTCTTCACCTTTGCTGGAGCATTCACGCAGTACATGCGCTGAATGGGTGCCTGAATCTGGGCACAGAGCGTGAAGTAATAGATGGACGCAGCCAATACCAAAGCCTCGGCTTCAGCCATCAGCGGGTACAGTTCCTGCATGTCGTCCTTCTGAATGCAGGCACCATTACCTTTATTGTGACAGTATTCGCAAGCCAGACAGCCTGCAATCTTCTTCTTTGCTACGTTGACCAGCGTCACTTCATGACCTGCTGCTTCAGCAGCCTTTTTGTACTCTTCCGCCATCCATGCGGTGTTGCCGTTTGCTCGTGGTGAGCCTTGTAAAATCAGAACTTTCATATTCGTATTTGTTTAGTAGTATTGAATATTCAACGGCAAAGATAGCGAAAAACATCGAATAATCACCATATTTGCCTGTTTTTTCGTACCTTTGCACTCCAAAATATTATATATGGAGACATTTTATCAAGTTCTTGCTGTAATCATAGGCCCTATTGTAGGCATTTTAGCCTATTTCTTCATAGAAAGTAGACGCAAGGCGAAAACGAAAGAAAAGGTTGCCCAAGAAGCAGAAACAATGCTTAATGATACCAGCTACATACAGGAGATAAAACATCTTTATGGAAATGTTGGAATTGCGTTTTGGAAGCAGTATGACGTTCTGTTAGCAACGCAGCACTATGGCTGGGAAACAATGGTTGATTGGGCAGCCTACATGGAGTCGGCAGACATTGACAAGATAGAAAGTATCGCAGTGGCAGATTTGACAGATGATTCAGGCATAGAACTGGCTCATGTGTACAATCAGAATATAGTTGGGCTGAAAAACTTCGAAAGGCTGACCGAGGAACATGGTAAACTGAGCATTTCCGGACATAGCCGCACGCTGAACGACTCAGTCAAAATAGTGTGGTACAACCAGACGAGAGTGTTGAGACTCTTCACCCATATTAATGATGAGGTACTCATCACTAAATACGTTGAGTCCATCATCAGAAGAACATTCGGCACCAAAGATGCCATGAAACTTGCTAAACCCGTACCTAAAGGATGACACTTCGTGAACTCATAAATTCCGTCGATTCTGAGCAGTATAGTGAAAACATACTATACCAGAAGCTCTGTGAGATAATTATTAGATAGCGAACTCCTTCATTAGCTTTTCTATTAGCGGCATATAGTATTGGCGCACTTCTTCTGCTGTGGGCGTAGGGCCTCCAGGAAAGTGATACGAGTGGCTGTAATATTGCAGGAACAGCGGCTCGAAGTGTGCCAATGTATCCTGTTCGCCAAAGATTCCCCAAATACGTTCCTTATACTTTGGATTATAGTTGTCAAACTGATGTTTTTCCAACTCTGCGAACTCTGCAATGAGTTGTTCATCGATGATGAAGTCCTGCTTGCCATCCTGACGTGGTGATTTGTATTGGTGTGCGCCTATTCTCGGTTTCAGGAATTCAGTCATCTTGAAATGCGGATTGCCCAGCAATGCAGGCAGTCCTACTATTGGTGCTATCATCTGCGCATAGAACGAACCGCAGCTGTTGCCTACCAATCCGTCAGGTTTCTCGATGTCTATCAGGTCACGAATAAAGTTGATAGCCTCTTTGGGATGCATTGGCAGGTCTGGTGTCAAAACCTCAGCCATATCTTTAAGTGCCTCACTTAATGCTACAGCCGGCACGCACTGGCCACTGGCATAGAATCCGTGTAAGAACAGTATCTTCATCATATTTCGCGGTTGATACCCAGATAGTCAAAGAACTTGTCTGGCCAGTAGTTCATAATCAGCTCATCAGGGAAGTCGGTCTCTTCTAATAGTGGATACAGTCGTTCGTAGTCGGCAATCTGGAAAGTAATGTGTGCATCGCTACCTAAAATCGTGGGTACGTCATGCGTCTTGCAGAGTCGCAGCAGCTCCAGATTGTTCTCACGTGCTACCGACTTCTTACGCTGTGGAGCCAACGAGTGGTTGTTAATCTCCAGTAGTGTATGGGCTTCCTTGGCAGCCAGCACCAGCTTCTCGAAGTCCAGCTCTGCAGAACCGTCGCCTGGATGACTGATGATGTGCATCTTCGGGTGTCGTATAATGTTAATCATGCCCTCAGTGTTCTCCTCCTTCGTGCCGCCTTGGTACCATGCTCCATGAATACCTGCAATCTTTAGGTCGAGGTAGTCGATATAATCTTCCGTCAGGTCGAGTGTGCCCTGGCAGTCGAGTATATTCATTTCACAGCCCATCAGCAGACGGATGCCGTACATCTGGCGTGGCACCACAAACATATTCTTAAAATACAACTGCGGACAGGTTCCTGGAACTTTAGGGCCATGTTCTGTGATGCCCAGCACCTCTAAGCCTTTGTCAGCAGCAGCCTTTGCCATCTCCTGCAGACTGCTGTAGGCATGGCCAGATGCCACTGTATGCGTATGTGCGTCGATTAATACTTTTCTCATCTTCGATTACAATTTCCCTGCAAAAATACTCAAAAAACAGCTCTTAACAACCACTTACACACGATTATTTGTGTTTTTTTGCATTTGATTCGGTAGCGGTATAAGAATCCGCTAGATAATGTATGTCTGCAGAGAGTACAGGTAGCTGCCAAAGGATATGAGCAGCCAAATCATAAGGGCAATGTGCAGCCCACCGAAGAAAATCCAGATGATGTGTCCTAAAGTCTTCATGTGCTCTCTATTACTGAATTCATCTGTTAGACGTGTTTATCATCGTAAAAGTTGCACTGTCAATTACCTATTTGAGCTTACCACTTAGAATCCTGCTTCGGGCGCATTTCACGGCAGGCTTGTAATAGTCTATCTCCATCGTTTCAAGGGTGCGCTTCAGTTCGTCCATCAGTTCAGGATAGAATTTGCACATGCGGAAGGCGAGTTTCATGCAGACGGATTGAATGCCAGGGAACTCCTCGACATCTATCATGCGCTCGAAGCAGAAATCAAGGAAGTCCGTCCGCAGATCATCTTCTTTCATCTCCAAACGTTCAACGATGTTCAGCGACAATCGCCTGACGGATGAATTCCCTGTCTGCATTGCCTGATTGATAAACTCGGTCTGTATCACCTGTAGCTGAGACAATTCTTCTTTGCTGGCCTTGGTAAGTCCCCACAAAGCACTCCTTGCTACGAGATAATCCTCACTAAATGCATACTGACGAGCAAAGCCGAGGAAATCACCACTGGCCTTTACTTCTTGGTAAATCTCCTGAGCGCCACCCTCGCTGAACGTCTGTCTGAATCTATCTTCGGTTATTCCTTTCTCCATCTTTTAAGCATTGGGAAGAAGCCTCTCATCATCTGCTTGTACTCTTCCTTCGTCATTGGCTTGGGCATTTGTTTATTGGCTTCGCCTTCGTCCGTCACGACTCGGCCATCTTCGAGCGAGCTCGGATGGCTCTCACTGCTCCGTCCGTTCACTTCGTCGACGAATTGCGAGCAATGCTCAATCATCTCATCCATCGTGCATTCCTGCGAGAACTTGCCGTCAGCATAGCAGTACTTACAATAGTCAAAATTGATGCTACCATCTGGGTTTGTGCCACAGTCTTCATTTTTAGTGAGTGGCATGCCACAACTCTGGCAGAATTGGGGCAGTTGCCCTTCTTGGAATTCCATTTCTTTCTTGGAGAAAGTAGCTTCATATGCCTCGAAAGCTTCTGGATTCTCATCTGCAACGAAGTAGCCCTTTGGCGGGCAATAGGTACCCTCGCGGTTGCCCCAATAGCCAGGAATCAACTCTTGGGCAAGGAAATACGGCACTTCCGACTCCCTCGGCTCTGCATGATAGTGAATCTTCATCTTGCTGGCGAGGTCGAAGCCTGTGTGCTTGTAGAATTCGATATTTCCCTCCATCTGAATCAGTCCAATTCCCATCTCTTTAGCTTTCTCCAACGCATATTGGAGCAACTTTAAACCATAGCCTTTACGTTTGTAGTCTGGATGAATGGTGATAGGGCCAAAAGTCCAAGACGGGAAGCTATTTCCATCGTCAAGTATGATCTCGGCTTTAGAGAACATCATATGGCCGATAATCTTTCTGTCCTCCTCCATCACGAAATCCAGAATAGGGATGAAGTCGGGATTGGTTCTATACTGATTGAGCACATAATGCTCTGTGCATCCTGGACGATAGACGTTCCAGAATGCATCGCGAGTCAGGTTTTCTACTTCGCGATAGTCTTGTGGTTGTTCTAATCTGATATTCATTTTTCTATTCTCTTTATCTTTTGACGATGCAAAGGTATGGATAGTTGCGAGATTTACAAAATATCTGGGATAAACTGCACAAATATGTGATGAGTGGTAGTATTACTTGTATGCATAGTCTATTCCTGCCTTATGTGCTTGCTTCATCTGCTGGTTTCGTGGGATATTGTACAGACGGCCATCCTTGCGGAAGTGGGCACCCGTCTGTTTAAAGTGGAACGGCACGTTGGCTGCGATGCATTGCTCACGGATGCCAAGCACCCAGGCATAATCACAGACACGGGCCTCCGAGCCAGACTCACCACCAACAGTCACTTGTTCACACCAAGAGCCAAGATCATCATGAAAGACAATGCTCTCCAGTAACGGTTCACAGATGATTGACTTATGACGGATGGGCAGTTCGCGGTATAATGACAACCGCTCGTCCACTCGCCGCTGGTATCTCAGACGATTCACATTTGATGGTGATGTTTGAGAAGTCATCGACATTGAAGTAGCAAAACATGTGGCTATTGACATAGAAGACTAGTATCGTAAACTTTCCCTTCGAGAATTTCTCGAAAGGTGTTGCCTCGGTCACATCAGGCAACGACAGGCAGTATTCACGAAACTCTTCTACGTTCATTCTACTACATGTTGTTTATCTCAATTTCTTGGCTGGCCAGCCATAGTCCTGATACAGAGTCACTGCGAGACCATTCCTCTTGGCATAAGTGGCCAATCCTTCGGCTCTCAATCTTTCACGAGCCTTCTCATCGCTGTTGATGGTTTTAAAGACATCGAACTTGTCACCGAAGATCTTCTTAGCCGTCGGCAAGTATCTGGAACCATCCTCTACCTGGTCGAAGGCAGTCACTTCAAAGCCCTTTTCTGTCTGTCGGATGTGCATCAGTCCAGGATGGCTGCTGCCAGAGACGCATTTCAGGGTGTCACCCACCTGATTGTAGTTGAAGACCCAGAAATCACCCCATACAAGGATGTCCTCTGAATGACGCTCGTCAACTCTCACGATGCTGTGGATGGGTACGCAATGTTCACCCTTGGCATACTGGCTACCGATAGAATCAGTCAGATAACGGTCGATGGCGGGGAAATAGTTTGTTTCCCGCTCATTGACAAGCACAACTCTTTTGTTCTCGTATTGCTTGTCGAGAATGATGATGGAAACGGGCTGAATGGTGAATGACTGTTTCTCGCCAGTCTTCACATCATAAGTATAGAGGAGCGAGTCGCCCTTTTCTTCCACCTTCACAGGATTGATTTCCGTTGCGAAGTCTGTTGCTGGCAGAACGATGGCCAACACAAACTGTTTGGTGAAATCGATAGCAGTTGGCTTGCCGTTCTCGCCCATCGTCGTAGCCATACCGAAGAGCTTGTTAAACACCTCTTCCGTTGTGATTTTCGGGTATTCAGGAATCACCTGGTCATTCTTAAAGAAGTAGTTCTTGGCTACCTCAAAGGCCACTTCACTACTTTCTTCGTTGTCTTCAACTGCCGTAACAGGCTTGTTAGTACAAGCTCCTATTGACAGCAACATTGTAAATGCTAATAAAAACTTCTTCATTGTATCTCTATTTTTGGATTATCATACGCTCAATACCATTTCAAATTATGTTCCTTGCAATAGTCAATGGCAGGCTGATAGCCTTGGAACGTAGATTTGTGAATCCACTTCAAGCCCTTACGCTCATCTTTGGGAACGCCTGTGCCTGTCATCAGGAACCAGCCGGTGGCAAACTGTGCCTGGGCATCGCCACCATTAGCAGCTAACTCATACCAGAAGACGCATTCTTCGAGGTTCTTCTCCACACCGTCACCATTCCAATAGGCAGCGCCACAGTTCTTCTGTGAGAGGACATGTCCTTGGAAAGCGGCCTCGCGATACCAGAGGAAAGCCTTGTGGTGATCCATCTCGACACCATTGCCGAGGTAGTAGGCGTTAGCCACGTTCACCTGCGACTGCGTATCTCCTTGGTTGGCTGCTTTCATATACCACTCAAAAGCCAGTACGGGGTCTGGTTCCACGCCTTTGCCGTGATAGTAACACTCGCCAACGTTAAAGCAACCATAGACATCATCGAGCTGAGCGGCTTTCATATACCAGTCGAAGGCCATCTCCAGATTGACCTTCACTCCGGTGCCACGCTCGTAGCAGACACCCAGGTTATTCATCGCCTTGGTATCGCCCGCATAAGCCTTTTCGCGGTAATCGTCTGCTTTGTTTCGCTCTTTTGGCATAAATACATTTAAATATGAGTACAAAAGTAACAAGAATTGCCTTAAAATCACTATATTTGCAAAAAGTTTTGAGGATTATTAGGATTTAATATGGGTAACATTAAGATCATAAGAGGTGTTTTTGAGACCAAGCTGGAGCTCGAACATGCCAGTGTTGTGGCAGGATTCCCGTCACCGGCTGACGATTACATGCACGAAACGCTGGACTTCAACCGGGATTACATCAAGCACCCGGAAGCTTCGTTCTATGGCGATGTGAGCGGTAACTCGATGAAGGATGCAGGAATCTTCGATGGCGACAGAGTGATTATCGACAGGGCTGTAGAACCACATGACGGCTCCATTGTGCTGGCATGGTGGAATGGTGACTTCACGATGAAGTATCTCGACCTGACCCATCGGGACGAAGGCTATATAGAGCTACGACCTGCCAACGATGATTTCCCAGTCTTCAAGATTGACGATCCTGATAATTTCAAGGTATGGGGAACGGTTATTCATCTGATTCGCACATTTGAAACAGTTTAGAGTATGTACGGGATAGCCGATTTGGACAATTGCTACGTGAGTTGCGAGAGGGTTTTCAGACCCGATCTGACGGGAGTGCCCTGTGTGGTTCTCTCGAACAATGATGGCTGCGTAGTAGCCCGTTCCAATGAGGCCAAAGCGATGGGAATCAAGGAAGGAACACCCTATTTCCAGTTGGCCCAACTCTTCCCGAATCAGAAGATAGCAGTCTTTTCTTCGAATTACGAACTCTATGGAGAACTGACAGGACGGGTGGTCAGTATCATCAGCAAAGAGACTCCCGCCTACTTCAGATACTCCATCGATGAATGCTTCATGTACCTCGACGGCATAGAGCTTGACCACCTCCAACAGTGGGGCGAGAACCTCCACAAACGTATCAAGCGAGAAGTGGGAATGCCCATCAGTATTGGTCTGGCTCCCAACAAGACGCTTGCCAAGATAGCCTCGAAACTGGCGAAGAAATACGAGGTGTATAAGCACTGCTGCATGATCGACACGGACTACAAGCGCGAGAAGGCACTTGAATGGTGTCCGATAGAGGATGTCTGGGGCATTGGCCGTCGTTATGCCGCCAAGCTTCAAGCTCTCGGTTGCAGGACGGCACTCGACTTTGCCAAGCACCATAAGGACTGGGTGCGACTGACGTTCAATAATATTAATATAGTACGCACGTGGCAGGAATTGAATGGTGAGGATGTCGTACCGAACGAGGAACTCGCCAAGAAGAAAAGCATCTGTACCAGTCGGAGCTTTAACGGCATGATACCAGACTTGGAGGGCCTGCGGACTCATGTCTCAAACTATGCGGCTCGGTGTGCTGAGAAGCTGCGTCAGCAGAATACTGTTGCGTCATCCATAGGCGTATTCCTTAACACCAACATGTTCAGAGAGGATCTCGCCCAGTACTGGAACTTCCAGGAGCAGCGTCTTGTCACACCATCCAACTCCACCATCACCATCGTCCAGGCAGCTAACAATGTCCTTCAGAGAATCTACCGTCAGGGCTACCAGTACAAGAAAGCAGGTGTCATTGTCATGGGCATCGGCCCCGACTCCCCCATTCAGCAGGATCTCTTCGACATCAATGCCGAGCAGTTCCAAAAGATGCGCCGGCTCGACGAGATCGTTGACCGCATCAACAGGCTTCATGGTAGTGAGACGATAGTGTTAGGTTCTCAGCAGTACATAAGTAAGGAGGCAATGGTCAAGGCTGCGATTGAGCGAGAGCAGAGCCAAGCAGACTTGAACTCTGCCGAGCGTAAGCAGGCTCGACCGAAGGTCAAAGTCGATGTCTTCGCCAATGCCATCAAGCACGACCACAAAAGCCCATGTTACACAACGCGCTGGTCAGAGATAATACACATAAAGGTATAGAACCCCGTTATCTTATCATATGTGTGAATCGGCCATCTTGCCTGTCATAAGCGGGTTGAACGGCCGGCCGGCATCCTTCAGCGTCACGTATGCTGTACCGTCTTCGACATAGGCATAGATATCGAACGAATGGTGTGTGATGCGACCTGTTGAGTGGTTGGAAATGTTTGTCATAAGCTCCTCGCTGCAGAGATTCAGCTTGAAGATGCTATTGCGGTTGATGCCAGACCTTCATCTAATATCGGAAGGACTGACAGCATCGTCATTGATTTCTGCCGGTCTTTTTATTGGCCGAAAAGTAACATTTCTGACGTATAATCTCAATAATCAGAGATTTTTTCGTAATTTTGCCCACAAAAGGCAAATAAAGGTATGAAGAAACTCAATAAGAAATGATACATAAGAAACTATTGATGCTGGCCGCCATCCTGACGCTATGCGGCACAATAGGGCTGACCTCCTGTTCCAAGGACGATGCGGATGACGAACAGTCACCGCAGAAGGTGACGCGATGGGAGTGTATTCTGTTTGGCTCGTATCCTGCCAACGAGGTGGTCAGCGGCAGTTTCAATGCCGTGGACAGTTATGCGCTGGTGGAAGGCGACGTGATAACTGATGCTGCGCTCTACAAACAACTGGAACAGGCAGAGTGGACGGATGACGACACGGAGATGGACGGCAAGCGCTACCACAGGCTGAACGGAGCGGGGGCTGTCAGCTGTTCTACGAATCGCGAGCAGCACTACCGATGGACGGATCCAGAAAAGTGGCACTACTTCGCATACTCTCCCATCAAGTGGCGCATCCTGAAGCAGACGGGCGATAAAGCCGTATTGCTGGCAGACCGCATGCCCGACACCTACCCTTTTAACGACAGCTACAAAGATACGAGTTGGAGCGACTGCAGCTTGCGCCAATGGCTGAACGGAGAGTTCCTGAGCCGAGCCTTCACTGAACAGGAGAGGAATGCCATCGAGGAGACGGATGTCAAGAACGCTCCCAACTATTATTTCGGCACCGACTGCGGCCCTGACACCAAGGACCGCGTGTTCGTGCTCTCGGAAAGTGAGTCGTTCTCATCGCCACTGGCCGTTGAGTATGGCTTCAACGACAGCGACAGCGGTAACGATCCTGCCCGCCGATTCCGCTCTACGCTGTATGCCAAGTGCCGTGGTGCATGGTGGTCGCCAGTAGACGGATATCGCGGCACCTCTTTCTGGTTTATGCGTTCCGTCGGCTATACAAAAGCTAATGTGGTCTATGTAGGTGAATCGGGCGACACCTATAACCGAGGCATTGTAGTTACTTGCAACGATGCTGCCGTATTGCCTGCCATCACCCTCGACCTGTCGAAAGCCGACTATCAGCCTGCGGAACCCGTGTATTCTACCGATATTATCCAACGATAAGCTATGAACAGAAAATCAAGAACATACATATACCTGCTATGTCTGCTGATGTTTGGAGCAGACGTGACGTCGTGCAGCAAAGACGACGATGATGGTGGTAGCATAACCCCTAGTAGCGAGGAACGGTATACGGGCGATAGCTACCAAGACCTTCACAGCCCTTGGGTGAAGGATCCCAGCCAGAAGACTCATGTGACGCGCTGGGAGTGCATCCTGTTTGGCTCGTATCCTGCCAACGAGGTGGTTAGTGGCAGTTTCAATGCCGTGGACAGTTATGCGCTGGTGGAAGGCGACGTGATAACCGATGCTACGCTGTACAGCCAACTGGAGCAGGCCGAGTGGACGGACGATGACACGGAGATGGACGGCAAACGCTACCACAGACTGAATGGAGCAGGGACTGTAACCTGCTCTACAAATCGCGAGCAGCACTACCGATGGACGGATACCGAGGCTTGGCACTACTTTGCATACGCCCCTATTAAATGGCGCATCCTGAAAATCAGTGGTACCAAAGCTGTGCTTTTGGCCGACCGCATGCCCGACACTTGTCCCTTCCACGACAAAGACGAGGATGTGAACTGGAGTGGAAGTCTCCTGCGCCAGTGTCTTAACAACGATTTCATGAATCGTGCCTTTTCAGAGACGGAGCGCAATGCCATCGAGACGACCAGTGTGGAGAATGCGCCCAACGTCTCGTACGGCACCAACAGCGGACCTGATACTGAGGACCGTGTGTTCATCCTTTCCAACAAGGAGGTATTTGCTTCGTCGCTGGCTACGGACTATGGCTTCTATGCAGGCAGTGGCATCGACGACGCTGCCCGCCGTTTCCGTTCCACGCTCTATGCCAAATGCCGAGGCGCCTGGTGGTCGTCGGTTACGGGCTATCGCGGCAACTCCTTCTGGTTTATGCGTACCAGCGGCTATACGCCCAGTAACATCACATATATCTGCGACTTCGGCTATCTGTATAATCAAGGTACGGCAGTCACTTGTGATGATGCCGCCGTGCTGCCTGCCCTCACTATCGACCTGACGAAAGCCTCGTGGACAGTAGCCACACCTGTCATGTCAACAGACATCGTACAGTAGACTGATAGGCCCTGCAACTGTATCTGTTCTTTACAAGTTCCAATTGGAAGAAATAGCTGAAAAACGCAGAGCTGATCGTAATACACAAGATACGTAAATAGTGCTACGAGAAACAAATGTTCCCAAGGATATCGTGGTAAGACGTTCTAAGCGGGGAAAAGGTACGGGCAAACAGGGAGCGAGACGGCATGTAACAGGGAGCGAGACGGCATCTTGCTCGATTCGGGCGGCCGCCCGCATGAATTAGGGCGGGCGCCCTTATATATTGGAGCACCCGCCCTTATATGTTGGAGCGAACGGTCGAAACTGAGTTTTAGCTCATTTTACTTCCTTTGCAGGGCGAACATAGAGTACCGGCTTGCCGTCCTCACCCTTCGTTGGGCGCGGATGAATCTCAAATTCTATTCCGTCAGTCTTACGTGGCATAATACTTACATTCATAGATTGCAAAGTTACGAATAAATAACGAATAATCCAAATATTTTCGTAACTTTGCAGCGATATTTCGATACAATGACTAAGAATAGTACTTACCTCGCTTCGAAACCGCGCTATGAGATCCTCGACGGACTGCGCGGAGTGGCTGCCATGCTCGTCGTGGCCTATCACTTGTTTGAAACCTACTATCACGGTGCTCCTGACCAGCCTATCAATCACGGCTATCTTGCTGTAGATTTCTTCTTTGTGCTGTCAGGCTTCGTCATCGGCTACGCATACGACGACCGCTGGGACAGGATGTCGACGTTGAACTTCTTTAAGCGCCGACTGATTCGTCTGCACCCGATGGTGATATTCGGCACGCTGTTTGGCGCCATCTTGTTCTATTATGGCGACTGTCCTGACTTCCCGTTGATAAAGGAAACCTCTCCTTGGCTCGTCATGCTGGTGATGCTGTGGTGTTTCACGATGATTCCTCTGCCTAATACGATGGATATCCGCGGATGGGCTGAGACTAATCCGCTGAACGGCCCTGCATGGTCGCTGCAATGGGAATACATCGCCAATATCCTCTATGCACTTTTCGTTCGCAAATTTTCAAAATTGGCTTTGGGCATCAGTGTCATCATCTTCGCAGCACTCACGGTGATGCTTTGCCTGAACATCGACCTCTTCGGATTCCTCGAAGCCCGTAACTGGGCCAGCTATACCGTTGTGGGCGGCTGGAGCACTACACCCGACCAGTTGCAGGTTGGCCTAACACGTCTGCTCTATCCATTCTTCTGCGGACTGCTGCTCTCGCGCATGCAGTGGCTTATTAAGGTACGCGGTGGCTTCTGGTGGTGTTCATTGCTGGTTGTTGTGCTGTTATGTATGCCCTGGATGGGACAGGATGTCATGGGTGAAGGTCGCTGGACCAACGGACTTTACGAGATGCTGTGCATCCTTATTGCCTTCCCCCTCATTGTCAGCATCGGTGCAGGCAGCAGCGTCATTGGAGGTAAGTCAGAGGCTATCAACAAGTTCCTCGGTGAAATCAGCTATCCTATCTATATCACCCACTATCCGCTTATTTACATGCAGATGTCATGGGCTCGCAGCCATGCCGAAGCCCCATTAGCTCAGCACATCTTCGTTGCTGTAAGCATCTTCATCCTTTCCATTGCTTTTGCCTATGGAGCCTTCCGTCTCTACGATCTGCCCGTACGTGAGTGGCTGAAACATAAACTCTTTACTACAAACGACTAAAGCTATGACCCAATTTGAAAAGATGCGCAGTGAGGAGTTCTATGACTTCACGAGCGAAGAATGGCAGAATCGTTACACTTATGTTGATTATTAGCATACTAAGCAGAAAAGTTTATCTCTTTTTCTTTGCCGTTTCGGATATTTTTCTTACTTTTGCATCCAAGAAGGATTTTACAATAACTAAAAACAACTGCTTATGTCTTTAATTATGATTCTACAACTCATGATAGTGCTGGGTGCACTTTGGGTTGGTTCGCGTTATGGCAGCTTGGCTCTGGGTGCCATTTCAGGTATTGGTCTTGCATTGCTCGTCTTCGGATTTGGCATGAAACCAGGCTCTCCTCCTACTGACGTCATCTACATTATCATCGCAGCTGTTACCTGTGCAGGTATCATGCAGGCATCGGGAGGCATGGACTGGTTGATTCAGATTGCCGAGAAGATGTTGCGTAAGCATCCAGATCGCATCACATTCCTTGCACCGCTATGTACTTTCTTCCTGACGGTGTTGGTAGGTACAGGACACGTCGTATATACCTTGATGCCCATCATTTGCGACATTGCCCTGAAGAAGGGTATCCGTCCTGAGCGTCCTTGCGGTGTGGCCTCTATTGCCTCTCAGGTAGGTATCACCTGCTCGCCCATCGCCGCAGCTGTTGTGGCTTTCGTGAGTATCTCCAATGCCAATGGCTTCGACGTTTCTATTCCTGGCGTGCTGATGATTTCCATTCCTGCCTGTGTCTGCGGACTGATGGCTGCCGCAGCAGCATCTTACCACCGTGGTCTCGACCTGGACAAAGATCCAAAGTTCCAAGCCCGACTGAAGGATCCTGCACAGTACGACTATATCTACGGCAGCTCTGCAACGACGCTCGACAAAGAGATTCCCACAGAGGCAAAGCGTGCCGTCTTCATCTTCATCGGCGCATTGGCAGTCATTGTCTTCTTTGCTATCTTCCAGAATGCCCTGCCCACTTACGACACCATGCGTGCCATCAAGGGTGCTGAGCCGCTGAACATCACGCCAGCCCTGTCGGTTACCGCCGACCAGCTGGTAAAGGCCAAGATACATGTCGACGGCATGACGGAAACCTTCCAGAAGCCTCTGGCTATGAACCTGGTCATTCAGATTGTCATGATTACCGCTGCCGCCCTGATGATAATCTTCTGTAAGGCTGCTCCCAAGAAAGCCGTATCGGGTCCTGTGTGGCAGTCGGGTATGGTGGCAGTCGTCGCCATCTACGGTATCGCTTGGCTGGCAGACACCTATTTCTCCAACTATCTGAGCGAGATGCAGGTGATGCTGGCAGATATCGTTAAGCAGTATCCATGGTCTATCGCCCTCGTGTTCTTCCTGGTTTCCGTGCTCATCAACTCTCAGGGAGCCGTAGTGGTAGCCATGCTGCCCCTCGCCTACTCGCTGGGCATTGCCGGACCCGTGCTGTTGGGTGTGCTCCCCAGCGTCTACGGATACTTCTTCATTCCTAACTATCCTTCTGATATTGCCACTGTCAACTTCGACCGTTCCGGTACTACCGTTATTGGCAAGTACCTGCTGAACCACTCCTTCATGATGCCTGGACTCATCTGTGTCTTTACCTCTACCATTGTGGCATATGTCCTGTCTATGATTATTTACTAGTAAAGCGATAAGATATGAACAAGAACGAGAAATTCATCATTGCCATCAACCGAGAGTTGGGTTCTGGTGGCCGTACCGTCGGCGAGAAGCTTGCCGCCAAGTTAGGAGTACCTTTTTACGACAAGGCCTTGATTAGGGCATTGGAAAAGAAGTATCATCTCACCGTAGAAGAAATTGAGAGCCTGAAAGGTCGCAAGCATGGCTGGTGGGCAGACTTCGAACGTGCAATAGGAATCGGTGACGCACTTAACGATTCGCGCTTCTACTACCAGTCCAAGCTGGACGACGAGCCGGAGCTGCTCACTACCGAGGAGATTTGGAAGGCCGAGAAGGAAATTCTGATGGGTATTGCCGAGACCCGCTCCTGTGTGATTGCAGGTCGTACTGCCTTTTATGTCTTAAAGAAACATCCCAACCACCTGAACATCCTGATCAAGGCTCCCATGGAGCAGCGCATCGATCGCATACTCCGCAAGCAGGACCTCACCCGTGAGGAAGCCGAGAAGACCATTAAGAAGGTGGACGAGATGCGTGAGAACTACGTGAAGAAGTATACCGGCACATCGCGCTATGACACCCGCAACTACGAGTTGGTCATCGACATGGCCGGAAAGACGGAAGACCAGGTGGTAGACCTGATTCTGAACTATATCGGCTGACCTTCGGTACAGACAGAACAACTAAAGCGAGTGAGGCAGTAACACTTCACTCGCTTTTATTTTATGTCAAAGCATTATTCCAAGTCGTAGGGTCCTGTAGGCGAGTTACGCTTCAAAACCTCCAGCTGGACATCGGCTCCAGGTATCACCCCGTAGCTGCGCAGCATGGTTTCTACTGTCTTGCGGGCCAGTTCAGGATGGTTGTTCTCCTCGCTGAGGTGGCACAGCCAGATGTGCTGCAGGAAGTCAGACATGTTGTCTACCACAGCCTGGGCACAGGCACGGTTCGAAAGATGGCCCGTACCGGAGAGTATGCGCTCCTGGAGGAACTTGGGATACGGTCCGCTCATCACCATCTCTTCATCGTGGTTAGCCTCTATCACCAGGTGGCGCGCCCGCTGTATATGGATTTTCATCTGGTCGGTCACCTCGCCAGCGTCCGTAATGATGCAGAAGTTGGTACCCTCAGCCTCAATGAAGTAACCTACGTTGTCGCTGCTGTCGTGAGGTACGGCAAAGGGCGTCACCAGGAACTCGCCAATCTGTACCGGCTGGTCCTTCTCCAGTATCTTTGCCATCTCAGGGGCAATCTTCTGGGTGATGCAATAGTTGCGGTTGATGCCTACATGCACCTTGCGGGTGGCATAGACGGGTATGTTGTAGTCGTGACTGAAAGAGCCTACGGATTTTATGTGGTCGGCATGGTCGTGGGTAATCAGCACGTGATGAACTTGCGAAAGACTGATGCCGTACTCGCGGAAGTCTTTTTTCAATCCCCGTATGCCTACACCGATATCGATGAGCAGGGCATCCGTTGGCGTTGCCAACAGATAGCAGTTTCCGCTGCTTCCACTACCGAAAGATATGAATTTTAGCATTGTAAGTTCAAATTTCGTGCAAAGGTACAAATAAAATAAAGATTAAGCGTGAAAAATTAAATATTATTTGTATTTTTGCACTATGAAACTTCTAAAAATATGTATGGCTGCCCTGCTTCTGGCTGGCTGTGACATGGGAATCACTGGTGATGAGGCTGCCCAGGAGGCTGCTGTGGCGTGGGCCGACGCCTACTTTAACTGCGACTTCCATGAGGCAGCGGAATATGCCACCCCCGAGAGTGAGAAGTGGTTGCGCTTTGCAGCCTCTAACACCACAGAGGCAGGACTGGAGCTGTTGCGTGAAAGAAATGCCAGGGTGGAGGCTGACGACTACTTTCCTGTTGCCTACGATACGCTTCGTGTCATCAAGCTGACGGTGTGGAACCATTTGCTGCCTTCCGTCCCAGGTCAGGAGGTCCGTCAGGCAGAGAAGGGTGAGTTCATCGTTACTGTCGTCAATCGCGACGGAAGCTGGAAGGTTAGAATGGAAGGCCTACCGCGAAGTGAAAAGCAAAGTCGCGACTAAGCTTTGGATGGAAGATGGGGAAATGCTCTTTTTCTGTTTTGTAGACGGGGTTGACAGCCTTCATACCCATATCGAAACGGAGAATAAAGTAATCGAAGTTAAAGCGGATGCCAAGACCATAGCTGACGGCTAACTGCTTCCAGAAGTCTGACAGTTGGAAGTGTCCTCCAGGCTGGTTCTCATAGTCGCGCAGGTTCCAGATGTTGCCTGCGTCAACGAATAAGGCTCCTCCCAGCTTCCAGAACAGGTGTGCACGGTACTCCAGGTTGATGTCGAGCTTCATGTCACCCGTATGCATCAGGTAGTTGTATCCCCCATCTTCGTTGTCATAGTTACCCGGTCCGAGACTTCTTACACTCCATCCACGGACGCTGTTGGCACCCCCCGAGAAATACATCTTCTCGAAAGGCAGCACATCGCTGTTGCCATAAGGATAGGCTATGCCGAATCCGAAGTGGAAGACCAGCTGGTTGCGGTAGTCAAACTGGAAGTAGCGCGAGTAGTCGAAATCGCCCTTCACATACTGGGCAAAAGCCACATTCAGGAAGGTATATTCATCGTCATCGTTCTTATGGAAACCAAAGGTGTTGGCCATCAGGCTGAGCAGGTTGCCACCAGTCTCAATATTGGTCTTGACGGCATATGTTCCGTTATTGTAGGCATAGCGCAAACCTGTGCGCATGATGAAGAGGTCCTGATAGTTGAAGAGCAATAGGGCATTACGCTTGGCAATGTCTTCCATGTACTCTTCTCTGAACTTATCGCTAATCCAGGGCATGGAGATGAAGTTCAGGTCCAGCAAGTCCAGCTGGTATCGGTCTCTTCTGTTGGGGAAGTCCCACTTGTATCGCCATCCCACGGAGAATACACGTCGCAGGAACTCTGGACGGTTCTGCAGGTCATAGAGCAAAGACACCTCACTGGTGGCATTGGCCTTCCTGTGGAACGACTCCGGCAAGAACGGTGCTATGAAGCGTGGGAACTGCAGCTTGGTTTGCAGGCTGTACTCCAGGAAGTTCGAGTTGGAATAACCCTCCAGTCCTTTGATGGCCTCAAAGGCACCACGCAGCTCAATGCTCAGTGCCTCGGAACCATGGAACAGATTGCGGTTCACATAGGTCAGCGATGCCGCTGCACCCAGGTCGCCTGCCGTGTTGGTACCCTCTGGCTGGAACGATATCGTCGACGGCTTATTGGTGCTGATGGTGATGTCGCAATCAACCAATGCTGTATCAGGATGCTCTCGCAGGCTGATGTTGGTATAGCGCACAGCCCCTAAGCGTCCGAAGTGGTTGTAGGTAGATTGCAGGTCGCTGGACGAATAAAGCTTTCCCTCCTGCAGGTACGTGTTGTTATGCAGCACCTTGGGGCGCAGGTGTATCACCGAGTCGTCAGCGTTACCGCTCTGAAAGCGTATCCTGTTGATGGTGTATTGCTTGTGGGGCGCGTCGGTAATCTGGCCGTTGCGGTAGCGGTGCAGCACCAGCGTCAGGTCAATGTCCGTCGTCCCTTCCACCGAGTCGGCCCGGTAGCTGATGAAGTCTTTGTTGAAACGGAAGTAGCCCTGATTGGTCAGCAGAGAGGTGATTCGCTTGCGCTCGTTGTCCAGGTTCTCCACATTAAACATCATACCCTTTTCCAGACCCCTGTTCTTCAGGCTGTCCATGTCCAGCAGACGTGCAATGGTCGTATCCTGAATATTGTAGCCAACATTCCGTATATGGTAAGCCTTGCCTGGATGCAACTCGTAGACGGTGCGCAGCTTCTTTTTCTTGCTCAGCGTCAGCACGTCGACGTCGGCACGCAAGTATCCCTTGCTCATCAGCTGTTGCTGGATGCTCTTCATTGACTGTAACGTCTGTAAGGAATCGTAAATGACAGGAGCCTCTCCTATGGATCGCAGGGTGCGGTTTATCCATTTGGTAGTGTCACGCCCTGAGAGGTTGTAGGTGTAGAGGGGAATCTTCAGCGCCGAGAACCAGCGTGCATTGCCCCGCTGGCGTACAAACTGCTTCAGCTCAGACGTGTTGATATCCCTCGCCTTGACGTCACTCTTCACCTGGACACGGTCCAGCAAATACTCACCATCGGCGACGTATTTCGTCTCCGAGCAGGCTGTCAGCAACAGGGCGATAGCAGCGAGTATGGTGAACTTGTTGCGCATTTTCGTGCAAAATTACGAAAATAATTCGTAACTTTGTCCCCAAATAGGAAAAAATATGATTAGCAAGAATCAAATCAAGCTTATTCGCTCGTTGGAACTGAAAAAGAACCGCAAGCGCGAGGGCCTTTTTGTGGCTGAAGGGCCTAAGGTTGTCGGCGACTTGTTGAGGGCAGGCTACCTCCCCCACTCCATCTTCTCTACCCGTGAACAGCCTGGTGCACAGCTGGTGACTGATGACGAGCTGCAACGCATCAGCTTCTTGCAGCATCCTCAGGAAGTGCTGGCAGTCATGGAGATTCCCCATGACCATCCTGGTGCTGACCTTACATCAGCCTCTGACCGTCTCTCCCTGGCATTAGACGGTGTTCAGGACCCAGGCAATGTGGGAACCATCATCCGCATAGCCGACTGGTTTGGCATAGACACCATCTACTGCTCGCAGGATACTGCAGACGTCTATAACCCCAAGGTTGTACAGGCCACTATGGGTAGTCTTGCACACGTACATATTATATATTGTGACCTTCCTGCTTTGTTGCGCGAGACCTCGTGTCCCGTCTATGGTACCTTGCTCGATGGTGACAACATCTACCAGCAAGCACTCTCTGCAAATGGCATCATTGTTATGGGCAACGAGGGAAACGGCATCTCACCCGAGGTGCGCCAGCTCATTACCCACAAGCTGTTCATCCCCAACTACCACCAAGGCCCAGAGACGGCAGAAAGTCTTAATGTGGCTATTGCCACAGCCGTCACCTGCGCCGAGTTCCAGAGACAATTACATAAATGATGACCGGTGCTCCGATGACAGGTGTCACCGCATTCAGAGGAATCACTCCCGACTCGCCAGGCAGAAAGCAAAGGACGTTGCACAACAGGGCAACGACAGCTCCCAACAGAATGGTGGCAGGCATGAGCAGCCGGTGGTTGTCGGTACGGAATAGCAGACGACCAATATGGGGTACTGCTAATCCGATGAAGGCAACAGGTCCGCAGAAGGCTGTGACAATCGCTGTCAGCAAGCCTGTCACCATCAGCAGCCAGTTGCGTACCCTTACAATATTAATACCCAGATTCTCCGCATAACGGTCTCCCAGCATCAGGGCATTGAGTGGTTTCACCAACAACAGGGAACCAGCCAAAGCCAACAGAGTGATGCTGGCAAAGGTCGGCATCATCTTGGTAGAGACGCCGCTGAACGATCCCATGCCCCAAACCATATAGGAGCGCACCCCTTCGTCGGTAGCGAAGAAGTTGAGCAGCGAGATGGCTGAGTTTGACAGATAGCCTATCATGATGCCAATGATGAGCAGCATGACGTTGTTGCGGACTACCGTAGAGAAAAAGAAGATGATGGCCATGACCGTCATTGCTCCTATAAATGCCGCTGTCAATACGGCCACAAATCCTGACAGCGAGACAGATCCTGCCGAGATGCTGCCTCCTAAAAACAACATCACCAGCGCTACGCCCAAACCAGCTCCGCTGTTGATGCCAAAGATGCTGGGTCCTGCCAGCGGATTACGGAAAGCCGTCTGCAGCATCAGTCCGCTCACAGCCAAGGCACCCCCTGCCAGCGTTGCCGTAATAGCCTGTGGCAGTCGCGACTGAAGGATGATATATTGCCAGGAAGGCTTGAGCTCCTCCCCATTGCCTGTCAGAATGCTGAATACGTCCCTGGCAGGTATCGACACCGACCCTACGAGAATATTCAGCACAAACAGCGCCACTATCAGTAGCGCCAGCAACAGACAATATATCGCTCCCTTATTCATCCAGTCGCTTATAATAACGTAACGGAGGAAGGTTTGTTGTTTCCGGATGCACTATCTGGATGAAGTCGCTCAGCAGCAGGTCAGGACGGAATGGCGTCTCCTCGTAGAACAGCGACTGCTCGACGTTACACCCATAGACTTCTTTGTTCTTGAAGGCTTTCAGCTGGTTGTAGCCGTGGTGCTCACTCAGCAGCTCCTGATAGCTGTAGGGATGGTCACTCGAGTAGCGGAACATCCATACGTCAGCCTCACCAGCCTGTTCCAGCACCGTCTCAAAGGGTAAAGACAAAGAGCCGGAATGCTCATCCTTAGCCCAGTAGTAGCGCGCCCCGCCGTCTTGCACCATCTGTCCGATGGTACTCTTTCCGCCAGGTACATACCATACCGAGCCTACCATCTTGTCAATCAACACCGAACGCCCCACCCCAGCCTTGGCAACCTGTTGCTTCAGCGTCTGGTAGTTCTTGTCAACGACATTGAAAAGGCTGTCGGTCTTTTCCTCGGCACCAAACAGCATGCCATAGAACCTCATCCATTCCGCACGGGCCAAGGGCGAGTTCTCCATGTACTCAGCACACTCTACCAACGGAATGTTGATGTCCTCCAGCTTGCCGTAGCCTCCTGAGTTCTCGAAAGGCGACAGCATGATCACCTCAGGCTTCGTGTCCATAATCTTCTCCACCACAGGATTCATGCCATTGCCGCAGTCAACCGTCTTACCAGCCTCTACCCGATGGTGGATAGCTGGCACCTTGATGTATTTCAGGTCTGCCACAGCCACTATCTGCTCGCTGTGTCCTATGTTGTCAAGCAGCGAGCAATGAACCGTGGTGAATACGGCAGCACGCTCAACGGGAGTGCGGATAATGGAACCGTGAGGCAGTCCCTTGGGCAGCTCCTTTCCTCGTGGTACCAGAAGATAGGTATGCAGCGTCATTCCCTGCTTCCAGGGGTTGCGAATACTCACCTCCTTGTAGCCATCATGCTGTATGATGGTCAGCAGCGTGGAATATTTTAAAGACAGCGTATCGCCGTCCTCCTGCTGGTGGAGCTGTCGCCCGCCACAGGAGGATAGCAATACAGCTATCGAGATGCATAAGAGTTTGTAAATCAGCCGATTCATTACTTCTGTTCAACATACTTAAGGCCTGTATTGAAGACAATGGCATTAGGTCCTACGCCACAGTCATAAGTCTTCAGCAGCTTTCCCTCTTGCGAGTATTCAGCCACGTAGCCGTTGGTGCTGTAGTTGGCATAGCCGGGGTTGTCGGCATTCTCGTTGTACGACGCAATATAGATTCTGCCCGTGATGGGGTCAGCTGTTACGACGTTGGGGCTGAAGAACCTGTCAAGACCAGTACTGAAGGTCTCCTTGTTGCCGGTTAAGATGTTGTACACGAAGAATTCAGAAGGAATGGTTCCGTAGATGGAGTTGCAGGCGTAGATGTTGCTTCCTATGAAGCTGCAATGTGTCGCATCGAACAAGGTGGTCACCGTAGTGCCTGATACTCTGCGCACGCCAGCTGCTACGTCAGCGTAGTTACCCATATCGAGCACATAGATGCCATTGCCGGCAACGGCTACATCGGTAGGATTCACGATGATGCTATTGGTGATTTCATTGCTGGCTCCTGATGACAGGTTAATGGCCGAGATAGAAGCCTTGCTACCCATGCTGTAGTCAGAGTTGGCCACGTACAGAATGCCACCATACACATCGAGTCCCTCGGGATAGCTGCCTGCCGTATACGTGTTCAACAATGAATAGGTCGTCGTGTCGATGGCTGCCACGTAGCCGTTACCCGATGTGGTGTACGTCTCCCAGTCAGATGCAGACGAGCCATAGGTCGACACATAAACCACTCCTCCGTCTATGGCCAGATGACGGGGCATGACCCCTTTCTCGGCACCCATCAGTTCGGTGGTCTTAATCTGTCGGATGCTCTTCAGCGTCTTGGCGTCAACCACTTCAATGGTGTTCTCGCCGCTGACCACGATGTACATCTTGGTGCCATAGACCACGGCGTCGTTGGCAGTCATACCCAGGCTGCGTCCGTTTTTGGCAGCAAACTGGTTTTGCGCTGCTGATGACGTGTTGTAGTCGATGTACGTCACGCTGCTGTTGATGGCACTCCACTCGTTACCGCCACAAATGACGTAAGCACCATCGCTGGTTAATACAGGCACAATGGTAGGTGTGCTGTCTTTGTCGTTACACGCAGTAAAGAGGGTTGCACCCATCATCATTACTGCCATACTCAATAATTGCTTTTTCATTTTTGTACTTAGAATTTATAATTAATAGAAAATAGAAAACTCCTTCCCGGCATGGGATAGCGTGCCACTATCTCATATTGCTTGTCGAACACATTCTTCAAGTCCAGCCGTCCTTCCAGCTTGTGCCGTCCCCAGCTGAACTGGCGCCAGAGCGTCACGCCACAGTCTATGTAGCCGTCTATCATCGTACCCTCATAATGGTCGTTGTTGGGCCAGCGGCTACTCATGCCCACCCCGTGCAGCGACAGGTTTACCCACGGGTTCTCCCACGTCAGCGCCAGGCTGCCGGTATGTTCGGGCATGTAGGCTATCTGGCGTCCGTAGTTGGGCGATGCAGGGTTGTTGCGGTTTGCCACACGCTGGTAGGAATAGTTGCCCGCCACCTGCAAACGATGTCCTGCAGGCAGCTGCTGGCTGGCCTTCAGCGTGGCGTCAAGGCCCAGGGTACGAACCTTGCTGACATTCACGCACGTCCAGACAAACATATTATACGGTACGGCCACTATCATGTCCCTCACATGGTTCAGATAGCCGTCAATGGTCAGTGTCAGCTGTCGCTGCTGTGGTGAACCGCTCATGAACGTCAGTCCCAGGTTCCACTGGTGTGTACTCTCGGGCAGCAAGTCCGTACTGCCGTAGTGGTAGTAGTAGCTCTCGTTGAACGTGGGCGAGCGGAAGATGTTCTTATAGCCGGTACGCACATACAGCTCCTCGTCGTCCAACAGCCTATAGGAAACCGATACCGATGGCGACAGCCTGCGCATGTTGCGGGCACTGCTGTCTCCTTCCTTGGTGTCGTTCAGGTAGAGCGAATACAAGAGACGTCCCATGACCGTCAGCCGCTTGTGGTGGTACTTGGCAGTGGCACTCTGCAAGATGGTGTGCCGGTAGGGCTTTCCCACGACGGTACGCCATGATGAGCCGTTCAGGTTGTTGAACGCATAGTCGGCCGAATAGTCGAAAGCCCATCGGTCGTCGGGCATATAGAGCAATGCCGCCGAGGTGTAAGCCTCCCGTTGCCAGTAGCTGGCATCGTTCACGCCGCCAGCCATCAGCAAGTCCCGGTAGACGGACTCTGCCCAGTTCACCTTGCCGTTGACCTTCAGCATGAGGCGTTCGTTCCAATGCGTCTGGAATGCCAGCTGCCCAAAGGCGTTACGGTCGTGCAGCGTTTCGCCGCTCAGGTTCGTATAGTAACGCACCTGCCCTGGCAACTGACGGTCGTTGTCGTAGTAGTACAGCTTTCCCGTCAGCCGGCTCCTGCTGTTCATCTGATAGAGGAAGTTCAGCTCCGCATGGCCCGTATTCATCCGGCTGTTGGTGCGTCGGTCTTCTACCGTTTCCGTCACGTTCTGGATAGTATAGGGATAGTCGTTCTCCGCATAGGTGTATTCGCCTATGACAGAGAACGAAAGACGTCTGTTGATGTTCTGTTCGTAGCGAAGGAAGGGACTGACATAGCCAAACGAACCCACCTTCAGCTGGGTGGTCAGATGGGGTTTTAAGTCTACAGACGGCTTTCTCAGCGTCTGGATGCTGAGCACGGAAGGTGTCGAGGCTTGGCGCGCAGGTATGAAGATGTCGTCGTTGTCGCCAATGACCAGCGACAGCTCGTCCACGTTGTCCAGCGAATAGCGCGACAGGTCTATCTCGCCACTCTGGCATTCGCTGAGCATGACACCATCGTAGCTGACGCCTGTATGCTTGGCACCGAAGCCGCGTACCGACACCGTCTTCATGCCCCCTGCCCCACCGTAGTCGCGCAGCGTGATGCCGGGCAGACGGTGCAGGGCGTCGGCAATGTCGGTAACGCCCATGGTCTGCATGTCCTGACGGTTCATCAGGTGCAAGGGCGCTGTCGAGCTGACCGTGTGCCGTTGGCGCGACTCGGTGATGGTGACACCCTCCAGCTCGTGAACCTTGCCAGCGATGGTGTCCGTCTGTGCCATAGCACATAGCGACACAATAAGCATTGTTGCTGTTGCAACCGTCTTCTTCATCCTTCTTCTAATTCTGAATGCATTGCTACACTCGCTTGCCGGGAACGCCTAACCCCAGAGGACTGTTCCTGACATCATTTTCGTCGCCATAGCAGGTATTCTGACTTGCAGCCCTAAAGTACAAACGTCTTCCCAACAATATCAGTGACTTCGTGTTTGTACGCTCTTTACGGCTGCTTACAGCTGCGGGACAGTTGAGGACTTGCACCCCATTCCCTGACTTAGCGCCTGCAAAGGTACGAATAAGCGAGCGAAATACAAAGAAAAAAATAAGAAAAATCAACACCCCCATGCCTTGATTGACATGAGGGTGCTTCTTGTCCGCTTTCCTACTTTCCTACTTTCCGCATTTTTCAGATTGTCGGAAGTTCTGAGCAAAGTTTCTTGTAGTGCCCACGTTTGGTGCGCTTGATGGCCTTGTCATCCTCCAGACGCTGCAGGGTCTTCTGCCCAGCCCGGTTGTTGGCATAACCGAACACTTGTGCAAATTTCTCGGTAGTGAATTCCTCAGGCAACAGACGGAAACACTCCTGGAACTTATTCGTGCGGCGACGCTGCTGAGCGGCATCTTTCAACTGATTGTCGTAGTAGAGACGATGCAGCTCGTAATACCAGAAATGCTGCGTTTTGTATTGTATGTCACCTACTAAATCTGCCAGTACAAGGTCGGTAGCATCGATGGTATATGTGCCTGTCGATTCACGTTCTTGCCAATGACGCATGTCTATCCAAGGCGCGCTCACATTAATCATGTGATACGGGATTCTCTTCAGCTGTAACCAGTCCGCACGGTCCTCGTCATTGAACTCGGCAATGGCACGGCGCTGGTCGAGCCACTCGTGGACGTGCTCCACCAAAGGCCATAGCGGGAGTTCTCCGCGACGCTGGTCGAGTTTGTAGGCCCACTGCTTCAGCGTGTCGTTGTAGGCATCGATACGTGAATCCTCCTTTCGGCGTAGCGGCATGATTTTGAAATCGTCACGCCCCATTGGGATGGTACAGGTACGCGTGTCAAGACCTGAATTCACATTCCTTTCGTTCACGAGCTTTGGAAGCGTTATAGGGCAAAACGTCTCAATTTGGTTCCAAAAAACGCGATAACGACCTGATACGCTCTGTTTGTTGGAGTAGTGTTGTGAATCCCACTCCCCATGAAATGAGAGCAAAACCGCAGTAGAGCGGCTGATCCAGCTGCCTGCCTTACCTATCTCAACGTCTTTTTCTGAAGAACAGGTCACCATGTGGCGTCCCATCATCTCGCCATCCACTTCCTCCTTGCAGTTGGCCATCGAACGGATGAATTCGCTATTACTGCTTCGATATCCAAACATGCGGTTGTAGATGGCCGGGCGAATGTCGTGGTCTTTGTTCTGACCCTTTGCGGCATCGGTCTCTTTCCATCCATTGGTACTTTCGTCCGCCAAGGCTCCTTCAGCAATGATGGGTGCCAGCAGCAGGTCGCAAATACGCTGCAGGCAATGTTTGCCCGATGCAGGGTCACCTACACCCCAAACGATGTAATTCAGACGCTGACGCTCACCCTCGTTAGCATAGAAATAATAGTAGCACAAATCCATGCAAGTGCCCAGCATCGCAGCAGACGCGAAGAGCAGGAAAGGCCACAGACGACGCGGATGAGGTTCGCAGACTTCACGCAGACAGGGGTACACGTCGAAGAACGCCTCTATCTGGTCACACCAGCGGTCAAAAGGGAGAACAGCCAGGGGGTCGGCATTCTTGGTAACCGTCACCGTCTGCTCCAAGTTGATGCCCGCCTTGTCCATCAGCTCTTTCAGAGCCTTGGGATAGCGTGACAGCAGTTTCTTCTTGGCAGCCGACAGGCACAGGTCTTCAACTTCGCCCGGGTTCGGATTCCATTCCTTTACCCAGTCCAGCCGGTATGCCATCTGGATGGCCTTCTGCGCGTCGTTGTCGTTGTAGTAGCACAGCCAGTGCGACGTTTCAGTCTGCATACGGTCGTGCTTCGTGTGAGGAGGCAGAGCGGGACCATAGTACTCATTGAGTACCTTGATGAACGCCTCGTCTTCTGGCGAGAATACTACGGCTGTCTCTACCTGAGGTGCAACACTTGACACGTTGGCAACGGCTACGGCTGGCTGCTGGGCAGCAGCATCTGTCGTGTGTTTACGTGCCTCCTTACGCTGGCGTTCCAGCTCCTGCCAACGAGGTTGTGTAGGCTCCGACTCACCACGGCGGTAAGCCTCGCCGTAGCGTGCCTCGTAGGCAGGATTCTCATAGTTGAACAGCTCCTTCCAGTCGATGTACTTCACGTCACTCATCTTCGGAATGAAGTGGGCGTGGTCAGCGTTCTTCGTCTGTGAGTCGCAGTAGTCCAGGATACCGAGTATCTCAGCCATCTGGTAGGCATTGTCCTGCAGGTTACCCCAATCCTCACGTGCCTTGAAAATCACCTTCACACCCTCGCCTGAAGGGGTAATGAAAATCCAAACGATACGCAGCTCCTTGAAGTCCTCGCGCTTGAGCCACTCGTCAACAAGGGCCTCTGGGTTGGGCACGTGGTCACCGTCTACCACAGCCAGCCCCGACAGTTGTCCGTTCGACTGCACACGCCACAGCCCGATGCGTCCCCAACGATCCTTACTCTCGGTGAAGTGCGTCACCGTGGGGATGACGGCAGGCAGCGAGGTCTTCAACTGCGTAATGTAAAGCTTCACACGTTCCAGATTGTCGCTGGGCATACGCTTCTTCGCACGGTTCTCGTCCTTCTTCAGCTCTCTGGCCAGCCACTTCTTGTAGGCCTCACACTCTGTTACTTCCCTCACAAATTCATTCACAACTTGACGTGCCTCGGCCTCAGCCATCTGGCGTTTCATCTTGCGGTAACTGTCTATGAGTTCGTTATTACTGGGGGCCTCCATCATGGTCTTGAGCCCCTCTTCTACCAGCTCCTTTGTAGCTGTGTTGATGCTTGGTTGATAAACACGTTTCATACTTTCTTATCTCCTTTTTTAATCGTGTTGATTACTTTGTTAAACTTCTCTGAGGCGGGCAGTCTTCTGACCACCAGCTGCACCTGACGCAGAATCTCGGCTTGCCAGTCGCAGGTGTGATTTGCGAGTTCGAGCTTGCCGGTGTAAGTCACCTCGCCCTTTGCCTCGTCGAGCCAGCATTGCAGCCCGCTCTCCGATACCACGCGCAGACTGTCTGTCTGTGTTACGGGCTTCTTGGGCTTCAAGCCTTTGGTCAGTGCCTTGAACTGACTCACCAGGTCGCTGTACGGGTCGGGCGACGAAGCCTTGCACTTCAAGCTGATCATGCGCGATGGATCTGAGCCTGTCGTTAGCCAGCTTTTGCCGCCTCCGGCGCAGCTCTTGACATCCTTTTGCGTACTTGGGCCTTCCTGGAAAGGCTCGAATCCGAAAGAGTTGTCGGCAGGGTTAAAAGTGCCCGTGCCGCGAACCTTGATTCTCTTTGTTTTCTTGTTTAAAGTTTCCATATTCTGATGATTAAATAATTGTGAATCTGATTCCAATGCGATCCAAAAAGTCGAAATAGAACATCGCTCTGTCTTCGGCATCCGCCTTGCTGTAGAAGCCATCGATGTTGAAGAGGCACTCGTTGCAGGCTCCCTTGGCATAGCACATCACCGAGAACTTACCCTCGCGACGACTGTTCTGCCCGTTAGGGAATACGTCCAATTCCAACAGCAGTGGCTCGTCCATCAGGTCGAACTCCACACCCAACCTGTTCAGCTCCGCCACCCTCCAGTGCATCACGTCTCTGACGTCGTCCTCAGGGTTCTCCAACGCATGGCCCAGCATTCTTGCCAATGCCAGCGCGCCTACTTTTCCTCCTGCCTCGCACAATGTGACGAAGCCGATATCCTTACCGTCGAAACTCTTCACCAGCGGCTGCAATTTCTCACCCGGCGTGGTCACCCACCACCGATTGCTGAGGAACGTCACCAGAATCGGGGTCCCCGAGTAGTTGTCGTAAACCACAACCTGTAAGTTTCCCGTCTCATACGCGTACCTTTTATTATCCTTAGGTGTCGCGTTCTTTTGTAGTTCTTTATTTGTCATAGTAACTTATATTGATTTGACTATGGCAGTACAAAATTGATACCATTTGGGGGAAATCATGTTATATAGGGCATACACCGAAAATAAAAGACAATGCACCATAAATAACTACCGTCTTCGACACCTTTCTCCAAAAATAACTAACGTTTTCAGTCTCTTAACCGAAAATAACTAACGAGACAACTCACAAAAAAGGTTATCTGCAATGCAAATAACCTGATACAATATATCTTTTAATATGGCTTAGATTAAAAAACCTACAGTTTCTTGTTCTATATCTTGAAACTCTTTATCAAATCTTGTATAAATTTCTTCTAGTTCATTATATAATGACAGGCTTTTACCTTTTAATCCTTCTTTAGGCCAAGGATGTGGAGAGCGATAGCGCTTATAAGTTTCTATGCTCATATCAATGTCATGCTTAAAAGGGACGCGAACTATGGACTCTTGATCAAGTTGCAGTTCTTGTGTGAGAAGGTCGAAAGCTTTTTTTTGCTTTGTATCAGGAACAATGGGGGATTCCATAACACCTTCGTCGTTAATTAAATTATAAAATTCGGTATCATCAATTAGCAAATAAATATCAACAGCATAGCAATAGATAGCTATCCATTGGGAATTATGATTGAAAATAAAATCACCCTGCTCATTTTTCGCCCACATAACTCGTAACACAGCCTTCTTGAAAGTAGCTTTTTCCTCTTCCCGTGTCATATCGCGTGTTCTATATTGGGTTATCAGACTTTTCACAAATCGTAGATAGTTAACTATCACTTTTCTTATTTCGTAAACTCCTGCTTCATCAAGATAATCAAAGATACTTGACGATACCCGGATTTTTTGTTGTTCCCGTTTGTAGTGTTCTGAATAAGGAACATCTTTTTTGTATCCCGGGTGCCATGCTCGTATGTCTGCATCTCTAAGGATTTTGAATTCTTGTTTTGCATCTTCTAAGTACTCTGCAAAGATATCCTTTGGATTCATTTTGTTCCTCATGTTAAGGTAGTAAGCTACTATTCCGGCTGCCAAGAGCTCCTTGCATTCTGTGCTATCTTCATCGCCTTCTTTTATTGGGCGTAATCCTTGGGGATATCGGTAATCGTCGTCAATACCATCATATAATTCGTATTCACGAAAGTCCAATAAGTATCCATCTGCGCCTGGAAAAATGGCTCCAATTCTTCCGTTGTTCCATCTGTGGATGTGATGAGT
>JAFPEE010000113.1 GCA_017389705.1 Prevotella sp. | reverse complement strand
ATCGTTTCTTTTGTTTGTTATTGCTTAATGAGTTTGGGGATGCGCTGCCTGAAATAGCGGAAGAAGAGACGGTAGCCAGGACAGAGGTAGTTGCGGCGCTCTGTGACGGCGGTGCCGGTTTCAGCGGACAAGGCGAGGCGCTCATTTAGACGGTCCTTGGGACAGCCACCGAAACAGAGGTCGGCCACGTCGCAGTGGAGGCAGACGGGCGGCAGACTGTCAAGTTTGTACTCTCCGAAGCGGCGGTTAGTCTGCATCATGTCGTGGAGCGGTGCATCGAGGATGTTGCCGATGCGGTATTCAGGGAAGACGTAACGGTCGCAGCGGTAGAGGTCGCCGTTCTTCTCGATGACGCCGCAATGGCCGCAAACGGCCTCATGGACACAGAGACCTGCCGGGCGGCGGGTCATATTGCCAAGCGTGGCCTCGAACACCTGCACGAACTTGCGGCCTATGTCCTTATGGCGGGACCACTCGTCGAGGATGGTGCAGAGGAACTTGCCGTATGCCTCAGCGGGAACACTAAACGGAGCGAGACGGTGCGGTTGTTTGCTATAGATGCCTGGTGGCAAAGCGACATTTCCGCCACCCGCTTGCGGGATGCTTTCCACCACGGGCAGGAACTGCATGAAGTCGCTGAACTCGCGGAGGAAGGCATAGACTTCTTTGGCATGGTCGGCATTGGCGGCGTTGACGGTGGTAAGCGTGTTGAATTCCACGCCGTGCTTCTGGAGCAGTTCGAGGCCAGCCATCATGCGACTGAATGTTCCTTCCCCGTGCGCGTCTTTCCTATATATATTATGGAGGTGTTCGGGGCCGTCAATACTCAGCCCGATGCGGAAATGATGATCGCGGAAGAAGCGGCACCAGTCATCGGTAAGCAGGGTGCCGTTGGTCTGAAGGGTGTTCAGAATGCGACGCCCCTCGCCGTACTTCCGTTGCAGCGCCATCGCCCGCTCAAAAAAGGGAATGCCGCAGAGTGTCGGCTCACCACCATGCCAGGCGAATTCTATCTCTGCATCTCGCCCGTGTATCTTGATGACCTGACGGACGTAACTTTCCAGCACCTCATTGGACATCACCCCTCCATGTTCAGCCGAGTTTGCGACTCGGCTGATATTATCCTTTCCCAAGTAGTAGCAGTACTCGCAACGCAGGTTGCAAGCTGCACCGATGGGTTTAACTTCGATAGCATAGTGGCGCAGGGCGTCTTGATTAGTCGTCATTTCCATATGATTTGTTTTCTGCCTTGATGAATATAGATACCTGGACTTGATGGACGGTTACTCCATGACATGCCAGAAAGCGAATACCAGCGAAGGTCATCTGCCTTATCTGTCATAACCGTATTGATGCCCCCCGAAGGCGAGAAATCGAAGAACTCGCCAATCGTATTATGGAACAGGTTGCCATAGTGGGCCTCATTATAGACCTTGGCATGTGAGCCAGTAGTCTGTCGTGACACTGCAAGATACAGGTCGCGCAGACGCAGGTCGGGCTGTTCGTCAATAGTCTCTTGGAAAGCACGGGTAAAACCATTGCTCAGCCAGATAAGCATATCAGGGTCGAGGACATCGGCCTTCGATGTCTCGTCGGGTGAGGCCGAAGTCATGAACAATACGCCAGGAATGCCCTCGCATGCCTCACCGATGGCTCCGCTGTAGCAGGCATCTACGGCAATCAACATCTTACGGAACTTCCCTGCTTCTGCTGCTGCCTCCAGACATTGACGCACCCGCTCGGCTTCCACCGTCTCGTTGCTTCCCCATGCCGCCACGCTGCCGTTAGCATGTCCGCACCAATAGATGAAAATATTATCGTTGTTGTTCGAGCGGATGACCTCTGGATAGCGCTCCGATTGTTGACCCATCAGGATATCCTTGAGTCTGCCCATGGGGAAGTCGCTCAGGTGATAGTCAACTACAGCCCCCTCGCGCACATTCTCACCATCGGGACGCACATGTACCACGCCTGGATAGAGGTTGTGTGGATCGTCGGCTAGATTATCCTCTATGATTAAGATGATATGGTCGTCGTCATAATTGTGACGTTTCAACACCTGATACATGGCTAAGGCATCGGCCTGATGACGGTAGTTGTTCCAGGTGTCGCTGGTACCGATGACCAGTGCCCAGTTCTGCCTGTGCTCGGGATAGTCGAAGTCTTCCTGCTGCTCGTTCAATTGCTGTTGACTGCCGCGAATGTTGTCCCACAGTTGCAGCAGTGCCTCGTCGTTGTCGTCGCGGTTGCGGCTGTAGGTTCCCTCGGTCGTATAGACACCGTTCTCAAAATGCCACTTCTGATAAAAGGAATAAAGCACGGCGGCATGGTGGCGGCAGTCGAAATCGAGTGAGCCCGTGGCACCGCTGATATCTGGCTCGGCGCCTGCCCGCAACTGACTGAATACATCAGTCATATCGTTCCACGAGGCTATGCAGGTATCACGTCCGTCGAGCACTGTCGTGATGGCATCGTTCATGCCGAGGCCGGTCATCTCCGACAGAGCTGCGGCGTATGCTGTCAGACAGAGGGCATCGTAGAGATGAGCCTCGCCATTGACAGGTTCTTCGCCGAAACGCTGTAGGTAGGCATCGAGGAATCCCGATGTGGGGTCGGCACAGGGCGCCAGACCGCGATAGGTGTGGCTGAGTCTGCCGATGAGCGAGGCCGACATCATCATGTCGGAACAATACACGCTGTCGGTCTGTGTCACCATCTGGTCGAAGATGACGGCATCATCCTCCGTTCCCGGTGCAAACAGCAGTGTGCCACCATCCCATTGCCGGATATAGTCGCGCAGTTCGGCCTCATTGCGATACACGCCGAGCATACCCACCGTGAGTCCTAACTCCTCGGCCGAATAGCCGAACCAGTCGATGAACGACTGACCATACACATCGTTGGAGGTGAGCAGACTGACTTTCTGCTTGCCGTCCAACAGGAAACCGGCCATCATCAGATAGCATTGAGTAAAATCGCTCTCGGTGAGGTTGAACACATTGGGACTGGCGGCGTATATGCGTTGCAGTTCGGTGGAGGTGGCAATTGGCAGGATGAGTGTCTTCTTGCTGGCATTGAGTGTGCTGGCTGCCGTGCGGGCAGCAGTCGATGTAGTTGGGCCTATCACGGCGGCATAACTCTCGTCCTTAGCCACCTGCTGTAACCATGTCTGCAGGTCTGCAGCATCCTCATCGTGCCACTCTATAGCGAGGCGCACCTGACGGTCGAGTCCCGTCTGTGCGGCGTCGATGCCGGCGAGAGCCCACTGGGCCGTCCGCTCCCATCGCTCCTGCTGGGCCTCAGGCATCACCACAGCAACCTTTCGCTCCCCAGCGGCAGCCTGCAATGGCTGCAGCCAGAGAGCAAAGAGGCAAGTCATTATGATTGTTAACCTAACAGTCATCATCGCCATGGTACATAATTATTTAAATGAACATTTTATGTAGTTGTGATGAGTATAGGACCATACACCAACTTCCCAGAACGTATAGAATTTTAACTTGGCTTTTTTGAGCTGTATCACGTAAATACCATCGGCGAATCCGGTTTTTTTCTTGTTGATGTAAGCCTCCTCGCCATATTTCCCCTCGGGCATACAGTGCTCCACAAAGGCATCCCAATCCTCCATGGCAATCTCGGAAACTGCTTTTGCCGACTCCTCATAGGCATAAGTAGCACCGGTTTCGTCCCAGTGGTCCCAGATCCATTCTGGAGTATTCTCATCAGCTTTACTCCTGCGATCTATATATACAGATATTGGCGGCACGCCCTCAGCGGAGGGACGGATGCAAGTCCAGGTTATACCCCCACTTTTCCACGTTTCCCATTTGGCTCTTACCGCCTGATCGTTCTCGGGCCATAACGAGCGGGGGATGAAGTCAATCTGCTTGAAGTGGCGCAGGGGCGTTTCGGCCGAATAGGTGACGCGTGCGGTGCAGGTGGGGTCGTCGTTCACGGGGGTGAAGTAGATTTCACCCTGCGGCTTTCCGTCTTCGTCTTTCGGGTAGTACGTCAGCACATTGGGAGCCGTCTCCTGCACGTTGGGTTCAAAGGCCAGCCAACGCTCAAATATCTTTCGGGCCTCCTCCACGTTGTCGGCACCGATTGACACGATGGTCGTGTCGGCCTCGTTCAGCACCTTGCCATACACACGCTCCACGAAGTTGCCCTCATCGTCGGTCATGACGATGTAGTTCTGGAACATCTGGAGTTCGTCACATGCAGTCACTTCCACTCCGTCAACTGGCACTTCGGGCGAGTCGTCCTCACTGCAACTGCTGACCGTCAGCATCACCGATGCTGCCAGTACGAAATATAAAAGATACCATTTCATAATTCTTAGATTTATTGTTATTGTTATACTTGTTATCAGTTGGTTAGCTTGGCAAATGGCATAGTGCCGAAGTGGTCGTTACTGGGCGTACTTATTCTTGTCGTACGTTTCAACGCCGCCCACATAGCCTTTCTTCGTCTCGCTGCCGTCGTCAGTACCGATTTCGCGCTGGATGAGGGCGTTGAGTTTCTGGTTCATGATCTCTACGAGTGATTTGTTCGCATTGTTCTTGGGCCAAGCCAGGTTCTCGGTCTCATCGGTGCCGCACTGCAGCAGTTCCACGTCGTTGTTGGTCCAAAGTGTCTCATACTCGGCAGGCGTGTTGAAGTTCAGTGGCGAGAAGTAACGAGCAAACTTATACTCTGGTGTGATGATGCCGCGTACGAAGCCGCGCTTGTTCATATCGGCACGATAGGCCGGCCTCAGGTTAGGATCCATCACGAAGTCGCCATCAATCATCGAAATCATCTCGAAGCAGAAGAGGGCACCCTCGCTGTTGCGGATGTCGGTAGCAGGATCCTTGACGGCAGGCAGCAATGAATGACCGTGCAGAGCAGAGGTGATGGTGTTGAACTGCTGCTGGTTGCCGGCGGTGGCAATATCGATAAATGTCGGTGCGAGATCGAGATGCGAAGTCAGGTTCTTGCAGTGACGACCACCCTGAATCTCCGGATGATAGATGATAAGAGGCACATGGATGTTGTTCTCGTACATGTTGCCGCCCTTACCCTTCAAACCGTGCTCGCCCTGCATCTCACCGTGATCGCTGGTGTAGATGATGATGGTGTTCTTCATCAGTCCAGCCTCTTCGAGGTAGTTCAGGAAGGCCAGCATGTGGTTATCCTCGTTCTGGATGGTGTTGAAGTAGTAGTCGCGGAAGGTGTGCCAGCCCTCTTCGGTGGTGGGCGACGGTCCTACCCATGCCTGCCACTGCTTATTGTACTCCTTGTGGGCAGCGGGACGTCCGGGCTTGTCGAAGGGTTCGTTCCACGATGCAGGAACAGGTGTCGTATACGTTTTCTTGTAGATTGGGTCGTCAGGAGCTGGTGTTGCCTCGCCTGCTATGTACGTTCCCGGTGTCTCGTTGAAATACATGACGTCGTGTGGGTTCAGGAAGTTCACGGCGAGGAAGAAACTCTGGCCGTCGCTGTTCAACTGCTTACCCTTGGTCTTCAGCCAGTCGATAGCATGTTCGGCAATGGTGGCATCCTCTTTGTAGCCCTCCCAGACTGAGCCATACATGTCACCTTCGGTCCAGTCGCTGAAGCCATACTCCTCCAACGATTCAGTATCTCCCGATATGTGCCATTTACCCTTGAAGGCGGTGTAGTAGCCAGCATCGCGGAGCATGTCACCTACGGTCGGAAGATCACGCGGCATGTCTTTGACAAAAGCGTAGTTCGTGTTGTCGAGCATACAGGTCTCGGTGATGTGGCGACCGGTATAGATCACCGACCGACTCGATGTCGATACATTCGCGCAAGCATAGTGCTTCTCGAATGTCGTACCAATCTGGCGCAGACGCTCACGGGCGGCATAGTCGCTACCGGCGGGATACTGCTCCATATAAGCCTCCTGATCGGTGGTGATGAAGATGATGTTGTACTTGCCGTCGGCATTCGTCGTCGGCTGGTTGGGGTCCACGGGGATGTCCTGCGTGTCGGTACAGGCCACCATCAGTGCAGCGCCGGTAGATATCAGCGCAGCCGTTCGGAGTGTCTGGTTCTTCTTCATAATGATAACAGTTTTTACGATTTATTACGATAAAGTTGTTACTATTTATTACCTTAACTTTTTATCATCGCGGTTGCGTCGGATGGTGCGGGTGACCATGACGATGAACACGACGATGAGGGCGAGGATGGCTCCAAAAAGCATGGCGAGTAGAAGTTTTACTGGCGCTACCATAATGCTTTGCGTTTTAAGATTTTTTACGAATCCAAATTTACGCATTATGGCCGGGAACCTTTTAACTCTGGCGGAAAATTCGCTGAGTGTTAAGAAGATTTTCCGCGAGAGTTAAGAAATTCGCTGAGTGTTAAGAAATCCAGGGGGATTATTGGCGGCGGAAGGTGCTGGGGGCGGGCTTGCCCTGCGACTTGAAGGCGCGTGTCATGGCGGAGGGCTTGGAGAATCCGCAGTCGTGGGCAATGTCCTGCAGCAGGCGGTCGGGATGCTGGTTGATGAGGCTGATGGCATGGCGCACGCGGTGCTGGTTGATCATGTCGTAGAAGTTGGCGTAGCCCAGTCGGCAGATGGCCTCGGTGAGGTACTTGGTGTTGGTGGCGAGGCGCTGGCAGAGCGTGTCGCTCATGATGTGTTCCTCGGTGAAGAGGAGGTCGTGGCGCATCAGGTGATCAAGGCGGCTGGCGAGGTCGTCGAGGCGGGCTTCACTCAGGCTGCGGTCAATGGGAGGGGTGTTCTCGACGGTGGTTTCGTCGGTTTCGGCCTCGGAGTCTATCTGCTGGATGATGCGATCGGCGGCTGGGGAGAGGACGGTGCGCCAGGGGTTGAGGGTGAGAATACAGAACCAGACGTTAATGCCCGTGAAGATGACATCGCGTACGGCCTTGAACGTGGGGTCGTCGACGAGGTAGTTGATGGCCATGGCTGCACAGATGCCGATAGGCAGCCACTGGATACGACCGGCGAAGCGCACAGGGAAGTCGTCTTCGTCGGCGTAGGCTTGCTCGCTGGCATCGCGGATGGCGTTGCCTATCTTCTGGGCCATGCGCACGGAGCGCCAGAAGTAGATGAGGAAGACAAGCGCGGTGGCGGCCTTTACCCACGGTATGACGGCGGCGGGGAGCACGGCGAGGCCGAGGGCCGACGGCAGCAGCAAGGCCAACAAGAGGGCGGCGGGGAGGTAAAGCAGGTAGTGGAGCGGCGGATGTTTCTTGCTGGGGAAGAAGTAGCTCTCACACATGATTAGCATCTGGATGGGGAAGATGAGCAGGGCAAAGGTGTTTGCGTAGAGCAGGGCGGAATCGAAGGTCGAGTCGGTGGCTGACGTGGCAGCGAGGCCGAGCTGTATGAGGTACGGCAGTTCGAGCGCCTGAAGCAGGTAAAGCGTGCCCACCGACCGCTGCGCCGGGAACAGCCGCTGGAACTCCTCGTCGTAGGCTCTCGGGCGGTAGAACCACTTCAGTACCCATCCGTAGACATTGGTCAGGATGAACGCCAGGTTGGCGGCGAAGAGGAGTTGGTAGGTGGTGGCGGGCATGATGTTCGTTCGTCCTTTGATTTGAAAAGTGGATAGTGCCGCTGCCGGGCTATCCGCAGTCGCTTGTTTTCAACAATGCAAATATAATCACTTTTTTTGAAACGACAGCAATTGAAGGAGAAAAGATTGTTTTGTGACGGTTTTCCAAGAAGAATTAGAAGAGTGGTGCGAAGAATATGATAACGAATTTAGCGATTTAGATGAACTTCATACGTTGTTATCTGGCCTTGATAGCTTAAGTTACTATGTAGGCATGGTTAAAAAGAGATATCGAACAAGTAGTGAACAACAAAATAGAGTTCTCTTTTTCCGAGAAAAGTCAGCCGTTTTCAAGATTTTTTTGAAAATGGCTGTTTTTTTTCGAGTTATGGAACCGTTGCGCAAGCATGATTATTGCAACCACGGTTACAGTAACAGTGGTTACAATGATTGAAACGCAGGAAATCCTAAGGGTTTCAGATCAATGAAAATCGCAACATATTGCGATTCTTGAGTGATTTGAAGGCCTCAAAGATGAGAAACTAACAAAAATCGCAGTTTATTGCGATTTGTAGGGCATGAAAAAGCTCGGCATCTAAACAGACGAAGTGTTAACTTGTTATTAGTCAATAGTATGGAGACACTTTATATTTTACGCAGCGGAAATTACGTAATAATCATTTCCAATTCTGGAATTGAATGGGTATAGGCCGGAATAGCAAAAGAAAAATCAGCCGTTTTCAATGAAGATCTTGAAAATAGCTGATTTTTATGGTTCCGTCCAGCAAAGGTTATCGATCGATGGGCGTGTATTCCAGGTTGGCGTCGATGTCGGTGGCCTCGAGTTTCATGATTACGGGGCGCAGGCCGTCGTTGCAGCTCACTATGGCGACACCAGGTTTCCTGATCCAATCGCCGTAATAGAACAGGTCGCTGCCCGCACCATGGGCGAGCGCGAACACATACTGGTAAATCGCTTTCCAGGCCTCGTCGCAGAAGCCCTCTGGCTTGGCATAGTCTGCCATGAACACGTCGCCCTCCTTCATCATCGGGCAAGCCTTGATGCCAACGGCACCATACTCACGCGCCAACTCCTCGTTGAGCGTCGTCTTCAGAATCGTAATTCTAACTCTCTTCATCGCCTGTATGTTTTTAGTTATTATGTCTCGATATGTGCCTACCGGAACAATTTATGTCAAATTATCGCTTTACCCATCAAAACTAATGATTTCTT
>JAFPEE010000112.1 GCA_017389705.1 Prevotella sp. | reverse complement strand
CCGACTGTAAGGGCGGAACGGAGATTCATACCAACCTGCGAGGCATACCCTGTGCCAGCCTAGAGTTTGAGAAGACGCTACAAGTTGAACAGCATGGCTATGTCATTACGGAAGGAAAAGGCAGTGACATCCTTGCTTTGACGCTGAACAACATCGGTGTGAGTTGTGCCAATATTCCCGCCGGTTATTACCAACCTCATAAGGATGATGAGTATACAGTAATAGCAGAATTGGAGAAATGTCTATCCTTTGTGAATAGTACTATTAATACGCTCGACAAGCGTTTCCCTCATATTTACAAGTCGCAGACTCAATTGATGGCAGAAAAAGAGCTATTCAAATAGAACGGATGGAAATACTGGCAATTATAGGCATCATAGTATTAGGACTCATCATCTTTACCAGTGTGGGTATTCTTGGCCATCTATTTGATGTATTCATCGTTTAAGAAAAATGCCATTTTACTTTGTATTATCCTTATAAATTTGTATCTTTGCAACCGAGAAAACAATTTGAGTATGTCGAAAGAACAGTCAAACATCGTTGAATATCTGGTATGTGTCATTGGAGCCTTTGCCAAACAGTTCTCGTTAACAAACGCTAAGGCCTACCAGTATTTACGCCAGTATAAAGGGTTGGACTTCCTGACCAAGCACTATGACATAGAACATACACAGTCGATAGAAGATGCGGTTGAGGATATAACAATCGTTTGTAACCGTCATGGAGGGGCGTTGGTCTTATGAAACTATATCATGGCTCAAATGTCAGTATCGAGACAATTGATTTGAAACGAGGTCGCAAAGGAAAGGACTTCGGTCAGGGATTCTATTTGAGTGCAGACCGCAACCAAGCACAAATGATGGCAGAGCGAACCGTAGACAGAGAAGAGTCCGGCAAAGCTACACTGACGACATTTGAGTTTGACGAAGACATTCTTAAGAATCATACCACGATGAAAGTCAAGGTGTTTGAAGGATATTCGAAAGAATGGGCAGAGTTTATTATGATGAATAGGAGAAACAAAACTGATAAACAAGCCCACGACTATGATATCGTATATGGGCCAATAGCTGATGATAAGGTCGGTCTGCAAATCAGCCGCTACCAATTGCAATATATCCAAATGGACGAGCTGATTAGGCAGTTGTCTTTTATTCGTCCTACTTTTCAGTTTTTCTTCGGAACAAAGCGAGCTATCAGATTACTTCATAAAATAGAAAACGATGAATAAACAGGAAGAACAAGATATCCAATTTCAGATAGAATGTTTGACGAACGAACTGGTAATCATGCTGATGGATGATTATGGAATGTCTATGGAACAGGCCTTAGATACTGTATATGATTCGAATACCTATAAAAAAATTGAAAGGCCCAGCACCGGTTTGTATTATCAAGGGGCTGTCTATGCATTGGACATACTAAAAGAAGAATTGGGAAAGACCTTATAAATTATGACTCCCAAGCAGATTTATGAACGCATTCGCGTGAACTATCGAGATGCATTCCAATTCATTTCTTTTGGCATCCATCGCTATGCAAAATGTAGCAGTTTGCGGAATAAGAACGGGTTACGATTTGGCAACCTAACTCCTTCACCAATCCTCCCCAATTTGCTATTTGACCCAAATTGAACTTCTTCATTCTTCCCCTCTTTGCCTTTATTTCAGGCCGAATTGCGTTAATCTTCCAAAATCGCTTCGCTTTTACAAGCTTTTTTCGTAACTTTGCAAAACAAACTGAGAATAGATGATCATGGAGCAAAATGAAGAATTGCGCACAGCATGGGACTTCGTAGAACATACGGGTCGTAGCATCTTTCTGACTGGTAAGGCGGGAACGGGTAAGACGACGTTTCTGAAAACCGTGGTGGAACGTAGCAGCAAGCGTAACATCGTCGTGGCACCAACGGGTGTGGCGGCTATCAATGCAGGAGGCATGACCATCCACTCGTTTTTCCAACTGCCGTTCACGCCCTTCGTACCTGGTACGAAGATTGAGTCGAGGTTCGACTTCGGCAAGGAGAAACGCAAACTCATATCGTCGCTCGACCTGGTGATTATCGACGAGATATCGATGGTGCGCAGTGACCTGTTGGACGCCATCGATAGCGTGTTACGCCGTTATCGCGACCGCTATAAGCCCTTTGGCGGTGTGCAGTTGCTGATGATTGGCGACCTTCAGCAGCTGACACCTGTGGTGACGCCCGAGGACGAAAGGATGCTGGCGCCTTATTATGACACGCCCTATTTCTTCGGTTCCAAGGCGCTGTCGCAGATCGAGTACGTCACCATCCAACTGGAAAAGGTGTATCGCCAGCAGGATGATACGTTCCTGACGCTGCTGAACCATATCCGCGAGGGACAGCCCACGGCAGACGATCTCGCATTACTGAACAGCCGTTGTCAGCCTGCATTCATCCCCAAACCCGAAGAAGGCTATATCCGTCTGACTACGCATAACCAGATGGCCAACCATTACAATAGTTCTGAATTAAGGAAACTTGCTGGTCGCGCCCATACCTATCAGGCAAAGATTGAGGGCTCGTTTCCTGACTATTCCTATCCGACTGCCGAGGCACTGACGCTGAAAGTCGGCGCTCAGGTCATGTTCGTCAAGAACGACCCGTCAGGCGAACACCGCTACTACAACGGTCGCATCGGACACGTGACCTACGCTGACGACAATCGCTTGCAGGTCTATTGTCTTGGCGATGCAGAAGCCATCGAGGTGGAACCGCTAGAATGGGAGAACGCACGCTATACGCTGAATCCAGAGACGCGCGAGATAGAGTCCGAGGTGCTGGGTAAGTTCTCGCAACTACCCTTGCGACTGGCGTGGGCCATTACGATTCATAAGAGTCAGGGACTTACCTTCGAGCGTGCCATTATCGATGCCGGCCTCTCGTTTGCAGCCGGTCAGGTGTATGTGGCCCTGAGCCGTTGCAAGACGCTCGAAGGTATGGTACTCGCATCGCAGATTCCTCCACAGGCCATCATCAGCGACGAACGTGTCGATTCGTATATCGCACATCAGGAAGAGGCTGCCCAGCGTAGCATCGAACAACTGCCCACACTCAAGGACGAATATTATCGCTACCTGCTGATGGACCTCTTCGACTTCAAGGGCATCCTCTATAGTGAAGAATATCTGAGCAGGATTATCACAGAGTTCTTCTATCATGCCTACACCAACACCGCAGAGCTTCACAAACGGGCGGTGGAGGACTACAAGCAGCAGGTCATCGCTGTGGCAGACAAGTGGCTGGCCAAGATTCAGCAGATGACCATCGTAGAGCTTCGTCAACAGGATTTCTTAGAACGTTTGAAACGGAGCGCTGCCTACTTTGAACAGACACTCAATACGGTACTGAAAAAGCCTTTATCGTTGGTACCCGATGTCAAGTCGCAGAACAAGTTGGCTATGAAGCGCCTCACAGAGAACTATGCCGACCTGCGCCAGGCTTGGCTCTCGCGACGTTACCTGCTCCAGCAGATGTCAGAGCGACCATTCACCATTGCCGACTATCTGCGTCAGAAACAACAGTCCTTGCTCGATGCGATGGATGGTTCTGGCAAAAGGAAAAAGAAGAAAGTCAAGGAGCCCAAGCCCAAAAAGGAAAAGACGTGGATCGTCACCTACAACCTCTTCCGACAAGGCAAAACGCCAGAGCTGATAGCCCGTGAGCGTGGCCTTGCCCTCGGCACCATCTATGGTCATCTGGCCCGTTACATCACTACTGGCGACATCTCTATCGACGGTCTCATCCCCGCAGATCATCAGCAGTCCATACTCCGTGCTATCCGCATGGCAGGGTCCGATGCCAATACCACAGCCATCAAAACACTCTGTCCACCAGACATTACCTACCACGAAGTTCGTCTGATGTTAGAGGGCATGAAGTAGTTGGATGAACTTACCTTTTGGTTCTGACTATCTTAATTTGTTGAGATCTACCTGTTTATAAGCCACACGCTGGCGGCGCCAGGTATAGACGCAATGCAGTTTGCCGTCCTTGCCCTGTATGATGGCAGGATAGCTGTACTGGTCGATGGGCGAGTCCTCGAGGGTGAGGACGTGTTGCCAGTTCGTACCATCATCGCTGAGTGCAATGGAGCATGGCGTGCGCACACCCTTGGGCGTCAGCGGCAGCGTCTCGAAGTTGTTGTAGATGAGTGCATGACGTCCGTCCTGCAAAGATACGGCATCCGTACCGCTCTGGTTGTTCTCGATATCGAGTAGGGTGACGGG
>JAFPEE010000010.1 GCA_017389705.1 Prevotella sp. | reverse complement strand
CGAGGTTGCTGACAAGTTCCATCTCGTGAAAAACATCACGGACCGAACGACAAAACTCGTTGCAGAGAATTATGCAGACTATAGGCAGGCGGTAAGGAACAAAGAAGAAGGTCATGCCAAGACTACAGAAACTACAAACGCCCCGTTAGTCACAGAGCATCCTTCCAAAAAGCCGGACTCAAGAGAAGTCATGTTTAAGGAGGTAAAAGAACTACAGAGGAAAGGCTTCAAGCCTACGCCGATAGCCAAGAAACTGGGTATTGCAAGGCAGACAGCTACAAAATACTGCAAGATGGACTCGTTGCCTAGAAGGAACAGCAAGCTGCGGAATGAGTATTACAAGTATGACACATATGTCGAGCAGGAGGCTGCTAGTGGCAAGTCCCTCAGCGTCATCCATCAGGAGATATGTCAGATGGGATTCTCTGGCAGCTTGACTCCGTTTTATGACCACTACAAATATCTTTCTGACGGACATAGAGGTTACAGGTCCAAAAACTGGAAGCCAGATCCAAAGAAGGAAAAGCTTCAGGACGACCGATCAGAGCTGCTTCCGGTGAAAAGTATCGCGTCAGTCATTGATAAGATGCTGAAGGGCAAGGAATTGGACGAATCACAGAAGAATACTTTTGATGTACTGATGTCCCTTGGCTGGTTCAAGGAGATGTATGAAGCAATGAAAGGCTTCTGCAAAGTCATCAAGGGCAACGAAACTGTGGAACTCGTCAGATGGATGAAACGATACTGGAAGACTGGCATCCAATCGCTGAAGACATTCATTATGGGTATCAAGAAAGACTTCCAAGCTGTAAGGAACACCATCAGACTCAATATCACCAATGGTATGACGGAAGGATTCGTAAACAAACTGAAGGCTGTGAAGAGGAGTATGTATGGAAGGGCTGGACTCGAATTACTAAAGAACAAACTTGTGTTAGAGCATATCCTCTTCAACTAAATTGCAGAAGAACCATTCGACTAGACACTTTTTCTCTTCATTAGCTGAAACAGTAGACAATTGTTTTGTAGTCTTACTGAATCGATAGACACAAGCGAAAAAGCTGTGCTGTTTTTGTTGACGCTTCGGTCATGCTGGACACGCAGAGCCTTGGGCTGTTTGTTCGGCAAAACTGGATGCCCCTCGATGGGGCATTCAGTTTTATGTCAGGTACGCTGGCATGCGCCTTCGCCCGGACTGTTTGTTCGGCTCGGCAAAGATACGACATTATTTTCATTCTCTGTTTGTTTTTTAGCATAAATTTTGTTTTTCCACATTCTTTTCTGCTCTCCCTGCTCCAGATGGGCTACTGCCGGTATCTTATATCCGATGCTCATGTGCGGCCGGCGGTAGTTGTAGAAGTGGATGTATCGCCCGATGACGCTATATGCGTGATCGTAGGAGTTGAAGCGCGTCCGGTAGACACTTTCCATCTTTATTCTCCCATTGACGGACTCTGCGATGGCATTGTCCGTTGGTTTGTAGTCCTCGGTCATGGAGATGCTGATGTCATATGCCTGTAGCATGGCCACGTAGGCATCACAGCAGTACTGCACGCCACGGTCGGAGTGATGTATCAGACCCTTGAGGGATTCACTGCCAGACATTGCGACAGCCTGCTCGATGGCCATCTTCAACGCCTCCATGCTGATGGCGGCCTTGAGCGTCCTGGCAAGTGCCCATCCCACGATTTTGTGCGAGTAGGCGTCGGTGATGAGGTGCAGGTAGCACACGTCACCGCCTGGCAGTGCGATGTAGGTGATGTCGGCCACCCACAGCTGGTTGGCGGCTGTAGGAACGAAGCCTTTAATGAGGTTCTTCCACTTGTGGTAGCGGTGGTTGGAGTTCGTCGTGTGGCGCGGCTTCGGTCTGGGAAGCATCAGCCCCCTGCGGCGCAGGATGACGAAGAAACGGTCGCGTCCTGGAACGAAGTCGCGCCCGAACATGGCGATGAGCATCAGCCACAGCTTATAGCAACCTATGCCAGGATCCTCATCACGGATTTCCCTGACAGCGGCAACCACATTCTTCTCATGTTCCAACTCAGTCTCAATGTCAGCCTTCGACTGGTAGAAAGCCTGACGACAATGGCCAAACAGCCGGACAACGAGTGATACTTTCAGGCAGCACTCGAAGACCAGTTCCACTGCTACTTGGCCCCAGATTTTTTTCGTATCTGGATGTCAAAATAATCCTCGGCCTTGTCTATCATCATGTCGCGGGCCAACGTCTCTAAACGGGAGAATTCCAATGCTTTCTCCAGTTCACGAATGCGCTTCTTCTGCTGCGCAATCTCATCCTTGTAATCGTTCTTGCTGCGGTTTGCCACGTCTTCTTCGTCAAGTTTAGGCTGCAAAGGTACAACATCTTTTGCAGATTCGTACTTCTTTTCCCAATATCTTAGCGAGGATTCGCTTTTTATACCATGGTTCTTGCAGAAGGATTTCTTGCCCATACCGGACAGATGATACTCACGCAGAAGAGATAGTTTCTCTTCCTCACTTAGATAAGTGTAACTGTTTTGACTTTTACTCATAAAAACACATTTTTAATTGTTACTAAATGTGTCTACCTATATCAGTATAAGTCACAAAAACAAACGGCTTTTTTTCGAGGCTATCACGGGGACTGACGAATCACGGTAAGAGTTACAATGTAAAGTAAGATGCATGACTATCTGATCTACATGTTGAGTGAGACAGAAATCGAAAAGGCGGCACCCGATTGGAGAGGGTACCGCCTTTTCATTAGGTTATGAGATAGAGAATGGTTACTCGCCCACAACAATGACGCAACGGTTGCTGTCGTTCTCGGGGAATGGCTGCACGGTGTCACCGAAGGACTCTACGGTCATGCGGCTGGCAGAAAGGCCTTTCTCCTGCAGGGCCTTTGCCACCTTCTCAGCACGGGCCTTGGCATAACCTACATTGATGCGGGGATTACCTGTGCCGCGGTCTGCGTAACCCTTGATACTGATGGACTTCTGTGGGTACTTGTTGCACCAGCTGACAATCTTGTTGAGCATGGCGTCGGGCTCAGGATCAGAGAGGCGGATGTTGTAATAGAACACCTCGCGCAGAGGCTCCTCCTTCACTACAGGCCT
>JAFPEE010000111.1 GCA_017389705.1 Prevotella sp. | reverse complement strand
GCCGGCCATGATCATGCGGGCCACCCAGAAGAAGATGATGTCGGGACCTGTCACAAGAATGGAGGTGGGGTAGTAGTACTTGAGGTCAGCGCTGTCGGGGTTGTTGATGCCGTCGAACAGCGAGATGGGCCACAGCCACGAGCTGAACCAAGTGTCGAGGGCGTCCTCGTCCTGACGCAGGTCGGCATCGGTCACGTTGGCGTCCTTCTGCTGAGCCAGCTCGAGGGCCTTCTGGCGGTTCTCAGCCACCACGAAGTCGCCTTCGTCGTTGTAGTAGTAGGCGGGAATGCGATGTCCCCACCACAGCTGGCGTGAGATACACCAGTCCTGGATGTTCTCCAGCCAGTTCTTATAGGTGTTGACGTATTTCTGAGGATAGAACTTCAGCTCTCCGCTGAGCACGGGAGGCAGGGCGATGTCGGCAAAGTGCTTCATCTTAAGGAACCATTGCAGCGAGAGTCGTGGCTCGATGGCTGTGTCGGGGTTGCGCTCGGAGTAGCCTACCTTGTTGGTGTAGTCCTCGATGCGCTCCATGAGTCCTGCTTCCTGCAGGTCCTTGGCAATCTGCTTGCGGCAGTCCATGCGGTCCATGCCGACGTAGATGGGGCTCTGCTCGGAGATGGTGCCGTCGGCATTGAAGATGTCGATGGTTTCCAGGTTGTGCGTCTTGCCCAGCATGTAGTCGTTGGTGTCGTGGGCGGGGGTGACCTTCAGACAGCCTGTACCGAACTCGATGTCTACATAGCGGTCCTCGATGACGGGGATGACGCGGTTGACGAGCGGAACGATGACCTTGCGGCCCTTGAGCCATTGGTTCTTGGGGTCCTTGGGGTTGATACACATGGCGGTATCGCCCATGATGGTCTCAGGACGGGTGGTGGCCACGACGGCATAGTAGCCGCGGGCGTCCTTGTGGATGACGTTGCCGTCAGCCTTCAGCGCCTCTTCGTTGTCGAGGCTGGTCAGACCGTCCACATAGTATTTCAGGTGGAACAGATGGCTCTGCTCCTCGCGGTAGATGACTTCCTCGGTAGAGAGGGCTGTCAGCGCCTTGGGGTCCCAGTTGACCATGCGCATTCCACGATATATAAGTCCCTTGTTATAGAGGTCGACAAACACCTTGATGACGCTCTCGGAACGCTTCTCGTCCATGGTGAAGGCTGTGCGGTCCCAGTCGCAAGAGGCTCCCAGACGACGCAGCTGCTTGAGGATGATGCCTCCGTGCTCGTCGGTCCAGTCCCAGGCATGCTTGAGGAACTCTTCACGTGTCAGGTCGTGCTTCTTGATGCCTTGCTCGGCCAGCTTCTTCACCACCTTGGCCTCGGTAGCAATAGAGGCGTGGTCGGTGCCGGGAACCCAGCAGGCGTTCTTGCCCTCCATGCGGGCACGACGCACCAGAATGTCCTGTATGGTGTTGTTCAGCATGTGGCCCATGTGCAGCACGCCCGTCACATTAGGGGGTGGGATGACGATGGTGTAGGGCTCGCGTCCATCGGGTTTACTACTGAAAAGCTTGTTATCCAGCCAATACTGATACCATTTTGATTCAACCTCTTTTGGGTCGTATTTACTTGCTAATTCCATATACATTAATTAAAATTGCCTGCAAAGGTACGAATAAGTGAGCGAAAAACCAAATTTATTTGGATTTTTCCGAGCGTTAGTACCTTCGATACTATCAAAGGTACGAAATTTTTCTTAAATAATAATTTGTTATTCACATTTTTTTCGTACCTTTGCCATGATTATGGACAGAATGCATACGAAAGAAGAGAAGATGGAGGCCTTTGGCCGGTTGCTGGACGTGATGGACCGCCTGCGCGAGGAGTGTCCCTGGGACCGCAAACAGACCAATGACAGCCTGCGTCCGAACACCATAGAGGAAACCTATGAGTTGTGCGATGCGCTCATACGTGACGACCAGCGTGAGATCTGCAAGGAACTGGGCGACGTGCTGTTGCATGTTGTGTTCTACGGAAGGATAGGCGAGGAGAAGAAAGAATTTGATATAGCCGATGTCTGCAATAAGCTGTGCGACAAACTGATATTCCGTCATCCGCATGTCTACGGAGAGGCAGTCGCCAAGGATGCGGAAGCCGTGCTGGAGAGCTGGGAGCAGATTAAGCTGAAAGAAAAGGACGGCAACAAGATGGTGCTCTCAGGAGTCCCCTCGGCGTTGCCTTCACTCATCAAGGCCTATCGGGTGCAGGACAAGGCCCGCAATGTGGGCTTCGACTGGGAAGACAAACAGGACGTGTGGGCCAAGGTGCGCGAGGAGTTGGGCGAGTTGGAGGCTGAGCTGCGCAAGGAAGACAAGGAGAAGTCGACGCAGGAGCTGGGCGATTTCCTGTTCTCCGTCATCAATGCTGCCCGCCTGTATAAATTGAATCCGGACAACGCCCTGGAGATGACGAATCAGAAGTTCATTCGTCGTTTTAATTACATAGAGCAACACAGCATCAGGATGGGGAAGCCTCTGACGGAGATGACCCTGGAGGAGATGGATGCCCTATGGAACGAAGCAAAAGAACAAGAAAACAACTAAAACAATAACTAGTATGAAGAAGTTTGGAGTAATAGCAATTGTTGCTTGTGCAGCACTCATGGTTATGGGCAGCTGCGGTAGTGGTTCACAACAGGTTCCGTTCGACAACGGCGACTCTGCTGAGGTAGTGAATGCTGACCCGACAGTATATGGTGTGTGTGGCGACGCAACAGCCATGAATACCTTGCAGCTGGTAACGGACATGGGCGACACCCTGATGCTGGACATCTCGACGGCCCAGGAGAACGGAAAGGTGCTCGGAGGACTGGAGGTTGGCGACCGCATGGCTGTCATTCCCAACGCAGACCGTACGGCTGCCGAGATGGTGATCAACCAGGCTTCGCTGCTAGGTAACTGGGTGATGCCCAATCCTATAGACGGTTCTGACGAAGTAGGCATCAGTATCAAGGAAGGTGGTATTGCCGAGGGCATTCAGCAGAGCAACATCACTTATAAGACGTGGCGTCTGTCAAGAGGTAAGATGGAAATCGTGCTGGTACGCGAAGGCGGCAGCGAGGACGACGAGGTTTATCTGTATGACATCGTCAAGCTGGGGCCTGACTCGCTGGTCTTTAAGGATGCCGAGGAGACGCTGGAGTATTCGCGCCAGAAGCCCAAGGATGACTACGGTGTCGACATCAAGCTGGACGACGCCCAGAGCGAATTCTTCATGTAAACCGGAGCCTTGGAGCCGTTCAGAGTTCATATTCTAGGCTGTGGTAGTGCGCTTCCCACTCCTCGCCACTACGCCTCGGCGCAGGTGGTGGAAATCAGGGGGAAGCTCTTTTTGGTGGATTGTGGGGAAGGTACCCAGATGCAGCTGCGCCGTTCCCGCATCCGCTTCACCAAGATTAGTGCCGTCTTCATCACCCATCTTCATGGCGACCATTGCTTTGGCCTGATAGGCATGCTGAGCACCTTTGGCTTGCTGGGAAGGACGGCCCGGCTGGCCATCTATGCGCCACCAGAGATGGAGGACATCCTGCGCAGGCAGATGAAGCTGTTCTGCCACGATTTCGACTACGAGGTCGACTTCCATGCCGTCGACACAACCAGCCAGCAGGTCATCTACGAGGACCGCTCGCTGACCATAGAGAGCATTCCCCTGGAGCATCGTATGCCCTGCTGTGGCTATCTGTTCCGCGAGAAAGCGCAGCAGCCCCATATCCTTCGTGACATGATAGACTTCTACCAGATACCTGTCAGCCAGATCAACAACATCAAGTGTGGGGCAGACTGGGTGACGCATGAGGGCGAGAAGGTGGCCAACGAACGTCTGGTGGTAGCGGCAGAGGCACCACGCTCTTATGCCTATTGTAGCGACACGCGCTATATTCCAACGTTGCATGAGCGGCTGAAGGGAGTGACGACGCTATACCATGAGAGTACCTATGGCGAGGACAACATCCTGCTGGCAAAGAAGTACTATCACTCGACAGCCCGCCAGGCGGCACAGGTGGCCCGCGATGCAGGCGTCAGCCACCTGTTGCTAGGCCATTATTCGTCGCGCTATGAAGACGAGCAAGTGCTGCTGCGTGAGGCTCAGGAGGTGTTCCCAAACGCCCATCTGACGGACGAACAAGCTGTTTTTGACGTCTAAGAAGCATTTTTTCGTCAAAAAGTTTGCAGGTTTCGGGGATTTTGTGTAAATTTGCACCAACTATATAGTAAATTGCTTATGAAGAAACGACTACTCATTTATTCCGTCGCCGCATCCATGATGCTTGCTGTGCCTGCTTTCAGCATGGCCGCAGAGGCTGACGTGGCTCCCGCAGAGCAGACAATAGAGGAGGACATCACCATCACGGTAAATGGTCAATGGGTCGTTATCAATGGTGCCCAGGGGCAGACGCTGGAGGTTGTCTCTTTGACAGGCCGTCGCGTGATGACACTAAAGATTGAGAGCCCGGCACAACGCGTAGAACTAAACGTACCCAAAGGTTGCTATATACTGAAGATAGGCAAGGTGGTAAGAAAGGTGGCTATTCGCTAACATCCCTCTTACTGGTGTTGTTGCTCATGATGGTGGGCAGCAGCTGTCGTCAACCACAAGAAAGAAACATCAATATGGAGGCGTTTTCTGATATGAAGGCGCCTGCATTCGTATTGGATGCGCATGAGGTTGACGCCTGCCTGAAGAAGATGATAAAGGCCGACGCAGGCAATACGAGGGCCGACAGACAGACTCGCAGCTACTACAAGGAAGCTGACTACGCGTTGTTGTGGGTTGACCGCATGGGCGTTGACGAGCGGGCTGACTCGTTGCTGGCCTGGCTGCAGCTGCTGAACGAGATAGGCATGTCGGAACAGGCTTTCGGAGTAGATGAGATAGAGCAAGACCTGAAACGCATTCGCACCTTGGACCTGAATGAGGGCAAGAACAGCATGAGTCAGGTCGCTGCCCGACTGGATTATCGGCTGACGAAGGCGTGTCTGCGCTATTGTTACGGCCAACGCTTCGGATTCATCAATCCACATCATGTATTCAACAACCTGGATGCCGAAAAGACCGATTCCGTCAAGGGTGTCATCAAGTATCGCGGACTCTACGACGTGAAGATGGACATGCCCAGCAAGGACTATGCCGCAAAGGTGTTCAGGAAAATCAGGAACGACAGCATTGCAGCCTATCTGCGCGAGATTCAGCCCAACAACCGCTTCTATGGACAGCTGAAGAAGATGCTGGAGTCGGCTCCTACAGCAGACCAGAGGAAGCGCATCATGGTCAATATGGAGCGTTGTCGCTGGCGCAGTCACCAGCCTATGGTGGAGACAGGCAGGCGCATCTTCGTCAACATTCCTGCCTACCATTTGTATGCCTATAGCGACGAAGACCAGTTGGACATGCGCGTGGTGTGTGGCAACAAGAAGACCAAGACGCCCATTTTGTCGAGCTATATCGAGTGGATGGAGATTAATCCGCAATGGGTCATCCCCATGAGTATCATCGAGAACGATGTTGCCAGGAAGGCTGGTGACTCGTCCTACTTTGCCCGCAACAGGTATCACATCTACGAGCGCACCACCAACAAGGAGATGCCCATCCGTAGCGTGACGAAGCAAATGTTGCTAAGCGGCAATTACCGAGTAGCTCAGGAGGGAGGAGAAGGCAACTCGTTGGGACGCATCGTGTTCCGCTTCAAGAATAACTTCTCCGTCTTCCTGCACGACACCTCCAACCCTGGAGCTTTTGAACGCCAGTCGCGCGACGTCTCTCATGGTTGTGTCCGCGTGTCCAAGCCTTTCGATTTGGCGCAGTTTGTGCTGGACAATCCTGATGAATGGCTCGTCGACCGCATGCGCATAGCGATGGGGATTCCTGCTGAGACCATTCAGGGTATCGACTACGAACGGGACCATCCGGAAACCGCAGAACGTAACAAGCTGATAGGCTATGTGCCTGTCAAGCCTCACGTACCTATTTATATTATATATTATACGTTGTGGCTCGATGCGAGCGGAATGCTGCAGACGTGGCCCGATGTCTATGGCTACGACGAGGTCATATGGGATAACCTGAAGTCTTATTTGTAAGATGACACCAGCTGACGAACAACTCATCATCAAGCAGCTTCACGACCCCAAGACACAACGTAGTGCGTTTGAGCGGGTAGTGCGCGAGTATAGCGAACAGCTCTACTGGCAGATTCGTCGTATCGTGCTGACGCATGACGATGCTGACGACGTGCTGCAGAATGTGTTCCTGAAAGCCTGGACCCATCTGGACAAGTTCCATCAGGATTCACGACTGTCTACATGGCTTTACCGGATAGCCATCAACGAAAGCATAGACTTTGTGCGACGCCAGAAGAAGCAACAGCAGCTGAGCACCGACCACGAGGACTTGGGTATTGCCAACATGCTGATGGCTGACAACTACTTCGATGGCGACCAGACACAAGCTTTGCTCCAGGAAGCTATCGCCCAGCTGCCTGACGTGCAGCGAACAGTTTTCAACCTACGCTACTTCGGCGACAAGAAGTATAGCGAGATCAGCGAACTGCTGAAGACCTCGGAAGGTGCCCTGAAGGCATCCTACCATATTGCCGTCAAAAAGATATCGGAATATTTTAAGCAGCACGATTAAACCTTCTGCTGCAAGTATCGTCATACTTATACAAAGCAAACCGAAATGGAGAACGAAGAGAAGTATTTAAAAGAAACTGTAGGACAGGAGAATCCTTTCCGGGTGCCGGAGGGATATTTCGAGCTGTTGGCTGAGCGGGTGATGAACCAGTTGCCCGAGCAGCAGAAGAAACGCCGCCTGTTGCAGCTTCGCCCGTGGTATTATGCCGCAGCTGCCGTGGTGGTGGCTGTCATGATGAGCCTGAGCTTTTATTTCCATCAGGATACTGCTGATGACCAGCCGGCAGTAGCTGCTGTAGAGACCAACACGGAAAATACATATATGGATGAGGTTGCTGACTATGCGATGCTCGACAATACCGAGATCTACGCATGCTTGGCTGACAATTAACAAAGTGGTTTGAAGACATGAAGAAGTTGATACTCGTTGTAGTGAGCCTGCTGGTGATGACGGCTGTCAATGCACAGGAGAGGAAGTTCTCGCCTGAGAAATTTGACGCCGAGATGGAGGAATACATCAGCCAGAAGGCCCATCTCGACCAACAGGAGGCTGCCAAGCTTTTCCCTATGTTCAAGGAGATGCACAAGAAACAACGCTCCATCTTTCAACGGATGCGTTCATTAGGCCATACGAAACCTGCCGACGAGGCTGGCTGTGCGGAAGCCATCAAGGAGATGGACAAGTGTAATCTGGAGCTGAAGCAGCTGGAGCAGAACTACCATCAGAAGATGCTGCAGGTGGTTCCTGCCTCTAAACTGTATGACGTCATCAAGGCCGAGACGCATTTCTATCGTAAGAAAATGAAAGGCATGCAGAACCGCCATGCTAACGGGAAACCGAAGGACAAACACCCATGAGGTCGCACTTCTCACAATGAGGCTTGCGCGACGTGCAGACATAGCGTCCATGCAACAGCAACCAATGATGTGCCCGTGGAATATCTTCCTCGGGTATGTTTTTTACCAATACCTGTTCCACCTTATAGGGCGTGTCGGCTGTCTTGGGAACCAAGCCCAGGCGATGACTCACGCGAAAGACGTGCGTGTCGACAGCCATCGTCGACTTACCGAAGGCAACGCTCTGCACTACATTAGCCGTCTTTCTGCCTACACCCGGCAGGTCGAGCAGCTGGTTCATATCCGAGGGCACCTCGCCGCCAAAACGCTCCACCAGCATGCGCGACATCTTCACCAGATGCTCAGCTTTCGCGTTAGGGTAGGAGACACTCTTGATATACTCCAGCACCTCGTCCTCATCCACCTGGGCCATCGCCTTGGCATCAGGGAAGCGACGAAACAGTTCTGGCGTTACCTGATTGATACGCTTGTCGGTACATTGTGCACTCAGAATGACAGCCACCAGTAGCTGGAACACGTTGCCGAACTCCAGCTCCGTCTGCACTTCCGGCATCTGTTCGCGGAAGTATTGCAGAATGTGCTCGTAACGTGCTTTGCGGGTCATGCTAACTGTTGCAGACGGGCAATATACTTGCCAATGATGTCAAACTCAAGGTTCACAACCGTTCCAACCTTGATGTCGCAGAAGTTGGTGTGCTCGAAGGTATAGGGAATGATAGCCACCTGGAAGGTGTTCTGCGTTGGATTGCATACCGTCAGACTTACGCCATTGACCGTTACAGAACCTTTGTCGACGGTAAAGTAGCCGTTACGGGCCATCTCCTTGTCCTGCTTATACTCAAACGTGAAGTAGGTGCTGCCGTTGGCATCTTCCATCGCTATGCAGCGTGCGGTCTCGTCCACATGTCCCTGCACGATGTGGCCATCCAGTCGGCCGTTCATCAGCATGGAGCGTTCTACGTTTACCTTGTCGCCAACGTTCAGCAGCCCCAGGTTCGAACGGTCCAGCGTCTCCTTCATCGCTGTGACGGTATAGGTACCGTTCTCAATGCGTACTACTGTCAGGCAGACGCCATTATGGGCCACACTTTGGTCGATGCTCAGCTCGTCGACAAACGAGCAACGAAGGGTGAAATCAATATTCTCTCTGTCTTTCTGAATGGCTACAACGGTAGCAAACTCCTCAATTATACCGGAAAACATAATTCTAAACTTTAACTCTAACGATGAATTGAAAAAAGGAAGGGGTCGCCCGATGATGTGATGAAAACTCCTTTGTTAAAAGATTCGAGCGCCCTCCGTCGTTGTAATCCACCGGCCTTTCGGCTTGCTTGATGCATTGTGGCCCGCCATTGGCAAGAGTAGCATTCTCAGTTTTCGATGTAATTTGATGAGTATCCCGATCGAATCGGCACGACCCCTTATTGTGGCTACAAAGTTACAAAAAAATGCGCAAAGAACAAAAAAAATTAAGATTTTTATAACATCAATTCCCAATTATTTCATATTCGTCTTCGTCCGACATTTGTTCAGCAAACGGTATGTCCTCAGTATCATCGTCCTGCGTTGTGGCATCCTCCGCATGGTCGGCCTCTTCAGTAGTCTCCGCATGCTCATCATTCTTAGCTGTTGTGTCGTTCTTCATGCGTTTCTTGTACCACCAGTAGCCGGCAAGCAGTCCGATAGCGATCATAATCAGACAGATCCATAAGGTCGTCATCGTGAAGAATTTCGAGGGTACTTCCACCTCGATGGTACGCATGTCGTAAGCGTCAGGCGACTCCAGCAAGAAGGCCTTCACATGGAACTTATACGTTCCGGCCGATACTCCGTTATAGGTAGCCATGCGCTTCTTGTCGGCATTCTGCCATTCTTCGTCATATCCCTCCAGCATGTATTGGTATACCACACGATGCTGCAGCTGATAGTTCAAAGCGGCAAAGCGGAACGAGAACTCGTTGTTGTCCTTTGGAATAGTCACCTTCTTGCTCTCGGGCACATAGTAATCTATCTCCGAGTTCAGGCGCGGACTCTGCAACACGTTGTTCAGATAGAAGTCTGTAATTCGCAGCTTCAGCAGCGAACCAGTCGAGTTGGTCAGCTTCTTGCGGTCTACCACATAGTAGCCGTTCAGCGTGCCCACAATAATCAGGCCTTTACCCGCCAGCATGGCCGAACCCTCAGACGTCATCGTGTCGTCGACACCGTCCAGATGCGAGAAGGTGGTGAAGATGTTCTTGCTGACATTATAGGAACACAGAATGTGGTCGGTGGCAAACCAGACGTTGCCCTTCTCGTCGAAGGTGATGCTTCTGATTTCCTCAGAGGGCAGTCCGTCGTGCACGCCGAAGTTCTTGAATATCCAGGCGCCATTGTTGTCGTGCTTCACTGTACGGCTCAGACCTCCGCTGTTGGTACCTACCCACATGGTGCCTGAAGGGTCGCACGCCAGATTGACGATATCCGTACTCATCAGTCCGTCCTCTAAGTTCTCAGGCTCCTTCAACGTCTCGATGGTTACGTTGTTGTTGCGTAGCGACATGACGAGGATGCCGTCAGTCGTACCGGCCCACACCTTACCGTCTTTGGCCACAGCAATCGTTCTGACCTTCTGATAGGTATTTAACGGGTAACGCTTCAGGGCGTTCTTTGCGTGAAGGGCG
>JAFPEE010000110.1 GCA_017389705.1 Prevotella sp. | reverse complement strand
TAAGGAAAATGCGTACTTTTGCACGTCAAAAATGTAATGCGATGAACAAAAACATCATCATAACCCTATGTATGACGGCTCTTATGTCAGGCTGTGCTCAAGAGTTCAACAAGGTCTACAAGTCTGCTGACAATACTTATAAGTACGAGTATGCCAAGCAATGTTTTGCGATAGGCAAGTTCTCGCAGGCCAGCACGTTGCTGCAAGAGCTGGTGACTATGCAAAAAGGTAAGACCAACGCTCAAGAGAGTCTCTACATGTTGGGTATGGCCCAGTATTGCAACAAGGACTTCGAGACGGCCAGTGCTACCTTCAAGAAGTATTTCCAAAGCTATCCTAAAGGCATCTTTGCTGAGCAGGCTTCGTTCTATACCGGTCAGTCGCTATTCCAGAGTATGCCAGACCCTCGATTGGATCAATCGGCAACCATCGGAGCCATCAATGCCTATCAGAACTTCCTAGACTATTATCCAGACTCACCTCTGCGTGAGACCGCCCAAAAGCGCCTCTTTATTCTGCAGGACAACCTAGTGATGAAGGAATACCTGGCCGCTGAGCTCTATTACAATTTGGGAGGTTACTTTGGCAATATCAACTCCAATACCGAGTCTAACTACGAGTCGTGTATCATCACGTCAGAGAATGCGCTGAAGACATACCCCTACACCAAGCTACGTGAAAAGTTCTCCATACTCATTATGAAATCGAAGTTCGAGCTGGCTCAGAACTCCAGCGAGGAGAAGCGCATTGACCGCTATCGCGATGCCGAGGATGAGTGCTATGGATTCCTTAACGAGTTCCCTGAGTCGGAGGAGTGTAAAACGGCCGAGAAATACATTGCCAAGTGCAAACGCGTGACAGGCGACTAAGAACAAAAGAAAGACAGAAAAGTAAAATCAAATATCAAACATGGATTACAAGAAATCAAAAGCACCGGTTAACACCGTAACCCGTAACATCATGGATCTCTGTCAGGATACTGGCAACATCTATGAGAGTGTAGCAATTATCTCCAAGCGCGCCAACCAGATCAGCCTGCAGATTAAGGACGACCTGCAGAAGAAGCTGGCCGAGTTTGCTTCCTATAATGATTCGCTGGAGGAAGTCTTCGAGAATCGCGAGCAGATAGAAATCTCACGTTACTATGAGAAGCTGCCAAAGCCATCATTGCTGGCAACTCAGGAGTTCGTAGAGGATAAAGTCTACTGGCGCGATCCTGCCCGTGACGCACAGCAGAACATGGACGACGAGCACGTATCGTAAACGGTTATGATACAGCGCAAACAAAGCATCTTCCTGCTCGTGGCAGTTATCCTAGGCATGGTGTTCTTCATGGCCTGGGCTCTGTTCGTCATTCAGATGTTTGCCTCGGCAGTCTGCTTGTATACCATATTCCTATATAAGCATCGTATGCGTCAGGCAACTTTCTGTCTTGTCAGCATCTTCGCCAACTTGGCGTGGTATGTTGTCCTGGCAGTACTGATACAGCAAGGCCAGCTCTCGGAGAACATTCCCTGGACAGCCTGCCTGCCCATCATTGCCGCCATACTCTGTTTCATGGCTCGTAAGGCCATCATTGCTGACGAGAAACTGGTTCGCGCAGCAGACAGAATCAGGTAGACGGGAAATCGTATTACGACAAACGAGAAGTTACATTACGACAAACTTGTAGTTTCCTACCGAGAAACCACCACTTTCCTACCGACAAACGGATAGTTTCCTACCGAGAAACTACCCGTTTGTTTGCTTTATTTACAACAGTTTGTCTTTCAGAGTGTTAACGATATCGTGTGCAACGTCCTTCTTGGACTTCTTCTCATAGTCTTTCTGACCGTTGCGGGAGATGATGCTAATCTGGTTTTCGTCAGCCTGAAAGCAGGTGCCCTCGTTGCGAAGGGAGTTGAGAACGATGAAGTCCAGATTTTTCTTCTCCAGTTTCTTTTGGGCATTGGACTGCTCGTCGTTGGTTTCAAGGGCAAAGCCCACCAACACCTGCTGCTGCTTCATCTGGCCCAAGGCTGCAGCTATGTCGTGTGTTGGTTTCAGTCGTATAACGAGGTCGTCGCCTTCACGCTTAATCTTCTGGTCTGCAATGTGCTCAGGCCGGTAGTCGGCTACAGCGGCGCAGAGGATAGCGGCATCCTGCTTGGGGAAGGCCTCTGTGGCAGCTTGATACATCTGCTCGCAGCTTTCTACGTTGATGCGCTGGATGCGTTGACCGATGACCGATGACAGTTGACAGTTGACAGGCCCAGCAATAAGAGTCACCTCTGCGCCACGACGGGCACACTCTTCGGCCAGGGCAAAGCCCATCTTGCCACTCGAGTAGTTGCCTATGAAGCGCACAGGGTCAATCTTCTCGTAGGTAGGACCTGCGGTAATCATGATTTTCTTGCCCTCCAGGTCTTTCTGCTCGAAGTAATCGTCCAAGCAGGCTACGATGCTCTCTGGCTCCTCCATGCGTCCCTTTCCCTCCAGTCCTGATGCCAGGAATCCGCTCTGAGGCTCGATGATGTGGTTGCCGAAACCCTTCAGGCGCTCCATGTTCTGCTGCGTAGTAGGGTGTTGGTACATGTCTAAGTCCATCGCTGGAGCAATAAATACGGGAGCTTTCATGGAAAGGTAGGTGGTGATGAGCATGTTGTCTGCCACTCCGTTAGACATCTTACCTAAGGTAGAGGCCGTACAGGGAGCTATCAGCATGGCATCTGCCCATAGGCCCAGTTTGACGTGTGAGTGCCAAGTGCCGTCGCGCTGCGAGAAGAACTCGCTGATGACAGGCTTCTGCGTCAGCGCAGAGAGCGTGATAGGCGTGATGAACTCCTTGCCGGCAGGGGTGATGACCACCTGAACCTCAGCGCCTGCCTTGATAAGTCCACGAATGATGAAACAGGCCTTGTAGGCAGCAATGCTGCCCGTAATGCCCAGTACGATTTTCTTTCCCTTTAGCATCTTTATTTATTAGCTTCTCTTAGGCGGATGCGAGTCAGCACCTGCTTGGTATTATAAGTGAAGTCGCCTCCCAATATCCAGCTGTAGTAGCCTGGGTCGAAACGCAGCACGTCAGCCACGGGAATGCCTTTGTGCTTGCCGAAGTTAAATACCTCGGTACGCTGGCCTTTCACCTCAGCCCATACGATGCGGCCTGCAAAGTCTACATTGTCGTTCTGCTTCGAGAAGTCAGCCAATGCTTGCATGTCGTTCTCCAGAACCTTTTCAGGGTCTTCGTTGGCACCTGGGGCGTACTTGTCCAGCTCGCCCATCAGTACCCGATAGGTGGCCTCGGTGTCCTGGTCGGCACGGTGAGCCTCGAAGTCTTCCTCCATCTTGCGCCCGCAATAGAACTTATAGGCGGCGGCCAGGTTGCGACGCTCCATCTTGTGGAAAATGGTCTGGACGTCGATGAGCCGGCACTTGGAGAAGTCGAAGTCGATGCCGGCACGCAGGAACTCCTCAGCCAGCAGGGGTACATCGAAGTGGTTGCTGTTGAATCCAGCGATGTCGGAGCCCGTGAAGACCTCGTTCAGTTTGGAAGCCAGCTGTTTGAAGGTTGGCTTGCCCTTGACGTCGTCGTTGGAGATGCCTGTCAGCTGGGTAATCATATCAGGGATGTTCATCTCGGGATTGATGAGCTCGTTGCCACGAATCTCATGTCCGTCAGGATATACCTTAATATATGACAACTGGATGACGCGGTCCTTCACCAAGTCAAGGCCCGTTGTCTCCAAGTCAAAAATCACAAGTGGTTTCTGAAGATTCAGTTTCATAAACGGTCAATGTTCAGCCTTAATGTTCTGTTAGTCGT
>JAFPEE010000109.1 GCA_017389705.1 Prevotella sp. | reverse complement strand
TGCGTTTCTGCATCATACGGTCATAGGCGTAGCCCAGCCAGTAGCAGGCTTTACCTTCGGAAAAACATCCCTGCGGCTTGAAACTGTCCACCAGTTCTATGATACGTGGGTAGTCCTTGTCGAGATAGGCCGCATAGACCATGTCTTCTGCTTCCCTGCGCTGCCTTTCCTGTTCTTTGGTATTTCCTCCGCATCCAGACAGGAAAATGACGGCAGCGAGCGTCACCACCAGCGTCAAATAGCGAAGTCTGATTGTGTTCATATATCCATTTTTGGAGATTGTCCGTGTGCAAAGATACAAAATAATTCATAATGCATAATGCATAATTCACAATTTTTATGTTTCTTAACGGAGGAGATGCGCTATCAGGACTTGGTGATGCGGAAGGCGAGCTTTGCATAGGAGTTACTTCACCACCAACTTCTTGCCGTTAATGATGTAAAGACCCTTCTGAGCATTGTCGACACGTATACCCTGCAGGTTGTAGATGACGGACTTCTCCAGCTTCTTAGCTGTGACAGCCTCTATGCCAGTAGGCTTGCTGGTTTGTCCGTTGATGGAGTAGAGATATCCGTGCCAAGTCTCTATGTTACCAGCAAAAATCTGCAGATTAGTATTGATGACAATTTCATCGCCAGCCTTTACGTCACCTTCTACGTATTCCTGCTCCTCCAGACTAAGGGTATTCCAGACATAAACCAAGTCTGTAGTAGCATCAGCTGTGTCACCTATGTAGAACGAAGCTAGGCCATTTTCAATTGTTATGTCGCCAATCACAATACCCTTGATGTAGAACATTGGTGTGAGCCCTTCATGTTTCAGGGCATTCGTCACCACGATAGCATCAGCAACGCTAAATGGACTCTCAACAGTACCACGACCTTCTGTGTTCACGATGCTGAAGGTAGCTGTGGCGATGCTGCTGGTTTTGCCCTTCTCGTTAACAGCAATAGCCTTGATGGTAGTGCTCTCCGAGATAGTCAGCTCTGAGCCATCATACTTTGTCCCTGTGTAGTGTGAGTCATCAGTATAGGCCGGCTCATCACCATTCGTCGTATAAATAATGAAGTTGCCTGTACCACAACTCAGCGTAACCTTCTGTTCGCCAAAATATAGGCCCTGGTTCTGGCTGAAGGAAGGCTCAACAGGTGTGTCATCAAACGTCACGACAATCTTGGTAATACGTACCTGCTTGTCAGCATTCATGGTGAATGAGTCTGCATGACCTATCCAGGTACCCACGTTGCCCTCTTCCTCGAACGTATAGATGCCCTCAGTAGGATTCGTCAGACAGCCTGGACCATACTTCTCTGCTCCGTTGGTAGTACACGTAATCTCAACCTTCACAATCTTGCTGCCAGCAGAAGAAATGGTGAGATTAGCGCCAGCATAGCAACGATACTGGGTATTCAGATTCATACATCCGTAGCTGACAGCGATGGTCACGTCGTCTTTGGTAACCTGGTCTTCACCTGGCTCTTCTGGCGTACAAGTACCCTTGTCTTCTAGAGCATCGAAGGTAACCTCACCTTGGACGTAGACGATGGTATAGGTGGCTGATGCGATGTAGCTGGTATTGCCCTTCTCATTCACAGCGATAGCCTTGATGGTAGTGTTCTTATCGACTGTCAGGGCATTGCCATCATACTTGGTTCCTGTATAGTGGGTATCATCCGTATAGGCAGGCTCCTCGCCATTCAGCGTATAGATGATGAAGGAACCAGCCTCAGCATTCAGCGTCACCGTCTGAGGCTCAAGATAGACGCCTCCTGGTATGCTGAAGGTTGGGATATCAGGAGCGTCGCCAATCGTCACTACAACTTGTCTGATGCGTACCTGTCTAGAGGCATTCATCGAGAAAGAGGCAGCATTACCCATCCAGGTGCCCACAGGACCGTCTTCTTCAAAATCGTAAGTGCCTGTGTCAGGATCAGAGAAGCAGCCAGGCCCATATTTCGCATCACCGTATGAGGTACATGTAATCTCCACCTTCAGGATTTTATCTCCTGTAGAGGTAATGGTGAAATCAGCACCCGCATAGCAACGATAGTGGTCTACCAGATTCATACAACCATTACTGAAAGCGATGGTGATACCGTCTTTGGTAATCTGATCCTCGCCAGGATTATCTGAACCACGAGTACCCTTATCTTCTGAGGCATCGAAGGTGACAACAGTCTGAGCACTCATGTTCAGACCCAGCATAGCCATGAAGGCTATCAATGAAAAACGTAAAATTTTATTCATAAGTTTGTTTTGTTGATAAATGAGAGAATGAGTTTATTGCAAGCAAAGGTACAACAAAAATCTGAGAAAATCAGCGCTTTTGGCGGAATATTTTTCGTCTTGGACAAATTTGACCATATTCTGTCCTCTGTAATCGACTCCCACCTGGGTCTTCGCAGTAAGCTTATTGGTTATATATACAGGTTTGGACGATATTTGTATCTTTTTGGACGATAGTGTGAGGCGGATTGGGGAATAAGTAGTAACTTTGCCGTCGAATTTTAAAACCAAAGCAACTAAGGACAAAACGACAACATGAAGAGACTATTTATTTTAATCTGTACTGCCTGTTGGCTGACAGTTTGTGCTCAAGGGAGCGAATCCCCAACCTACGAGATGTACTACACGGTGACACCCGACACGGCGAACCACTATCTGGACGTAAGGCTCGACTATGAGGGAAAGGAAACGGAGAATGCTGAACTGGTGCTGAACATGCCGCGCTGGGCGCCGGGCTACTACCAAATACTTGACTTCGCCAAGCACCTCTGCGACTTCAGGGCTGCCGATGGTGCAGGCCGCAACCTCACCTGGCGTAAGGACGGCATGAACCGCTGGCGCATCTCGTTGCCAGACAGCCGCCGCGCTGTAGTTACCTACCGTGTCTATGCCAACGAGCGTGACGTGGCCTCCAGCAGGGTGAGCGGTCAGGTGGCCTTTGTAGCACCGCCAGGTGTGTTCATGCACGTTGACGGCGACCTGCGGCATCCTGTCACTGTCACCTTCCGGATGCCCTCTGAATGGCAGCACATATCCACGGGGCTAAGGCCGCTCCCGGACGATGCGGCGACCTTCAGCGCTCCCGACTTCGACACACTCTACGACTCCCCCTTCCTGCTGGGCAATCACGAGGTGAGCCGTTTCAGCCATGAGGGACACGACTATGAGTTCGCCCTGGAGACACCCGACGGCGCAGCCGAGATAGGACTGGAGCGTGACTTCAGGCGCATCGTCAGTGCTGCTACGCGGATGATGGGCGACGTGCCCTACGACAACTACTGTCTGATACACATGGGCAAGGGCGCCGGCGGGCTGGAACATCAGAACTCGCAGGCCTGTTATACCGACGGCACCTATCACTTCGCATCGCGCCGGGAACACGTGAAATTCCTGGCTTTCGTAGCCCACGAGTACTTTCACCTCTATAATGTAAAGTGCATCAGGCCCGCCGAACTGTGGCCCATCGACTATAACCGCGAGGCCGTCACTCCGATGCTCTGGGTGAGCGAGGGGCTGACATGCTACTATGAGTTCCGGCTGCTTCAGGAGGCGGGTATCACAACTACCGACGAGGCGCTCGAACTGATCTCCACCTACTTCGGGCTCTATGCCCCCTACCAGGGCCAGCATCACATGAGCCTGCGCCAGAGTAGTTACGACATCTGGCTGAACTTCATGAACCAGGACGACAACTACCGTGACGTGCGCATCAATTACTACTTCAAAGGGCCGGTTGTCGGTCTGCTCCTGGATGTGGCTATCCGTGAAAAGACGGCACAGCGGCAGTCGCTCGACGACGTGATGCGTCTGCTTTACCAGCGGTACTATCACGAACTGAAGCGAGGCTTTACGGAGGAAGAGTTCTGGCAGGCCGTGACTGAGGTGGCCGGCACCCCGCTGTCGGAGATACGCAGGCTGGTCGATACGACAGAGGAGCCTGACTACGACCGTCTGCTGGCGCCGGCAGGACTGTGCATTGACAAGGCCAACTGGAAGATCCGTTGTGTGGAAAACCCTGATGCGTCACAACTGGCCTTCCAGAAAAGTATGGGACTTTAATTTGATATCGACATGAAAAGAGCAGCATTACTACTGGCTGGCGCATTGGTGGGCTTGAGCCTGCAGGCACAGAACAAGAAGATCTATATCCCGGAGGACCTGCGGAAGATGGACCTGCAGGCCGACACCTCGCAGTGGAGCCTGAAACGTTCGATAGAGACCGATGACCTCATCCTGATGTGGGAGCGCGGCTTCGGACATGATACCAGCAATCCGCCCATGCTCGAAGGCAAGCCGATGGGCTTCAACCTCGCGAACCTGCGCGACAGGGTGCAGTCGTTCTACACCTTCTTCCGCGACACGCTTCAGTTCTCGCTACCAGGGTCGAAATGCGACCAGTATAAGATGATGGTGATGGTGATGTACTCGCTCGACGGTACGGCCTATGGCGGCACCTACGACAACTTCATCGGTGCGCTCTGGGTGGCTCCCAACCGCATACAGGACCAGAAGATGAACTGCATGGCCCACGAACTCGGTCATTCCTTCCAGCTCCAGATAC
>JAFPEE010000108.1 GCA_017389705.1 Prevotella sp. | reverse complement strand
TTCTCGACGATCGAGACGAGTTTCTTCTGAACGGCTTTCTGGGTGGTTCCCATCTGTTGGGCAAGACTCTTTACGGAGCGTTGCTTACAGCCCATGCCGAGCGTCTGGCGAAGCAGCAGGTTCTCATCCTCAGTGAGTGCATGACTCAGAAGGCTGTCGATCTTTTCAGACAGTTCAAACCTCGGCGCACCTTCAAGGGTGAACGGGTCATGGGTATCGACAATCGCATCCAGACTGCCGTAGTTCTCCCATCTGTCCTGAAGCTGAACCAGCAGGTTCTCTTCGTCGTGAAGTTCCGTTATGTTCATCTTCTTTTATCGAATCACCACGTTTATTGGTTCCACCTCAATCTTTTCCCATACATGCTCCTGAACATATGGTTCGTTAGCGAGGTATTCGTCAAGTTCCTGACGGCTTTCGAACTCCATGACGAGCATGGAGCCTTTCATCTTTCCCTCATCGTCTAGCAGGCCACCTGCACAGACTACATGTTGTCTGATTCTCTCCATGCCTTCCAAATGACGAGGGCGCACCTCTAGGCGTTTCTCCAACATACCTTTGCCGTCATAGGCTCTGACTACAAACTGTTCCATATTAGTCATAACTATTAAATCCGAAAAACTCCTTTAATCCCTTTTTCTCCTTCAGGTCATCTACGGTAAATCCATAATGAGTGGCTGCTGCAAGGGTGATGACGCGTTCAAGAAATACATCGTAAGAAAGCCCGAACCACTCCGGCGGGATGTCCACACAGATGGTTCCTCCACCATTGTGACTGCCTTCATTCCATGCTTCGTCAAGCTCAGCTTCGTATTTGCCGTCATCCCTCTTGTTGAAGCAATAGTGGCTTGCCCATTCCTCCATCCCCTCAACATAGTGCCCTTCGAAATGCGGAGCAGAGTGGGGCTTGGGTGAATAGGCGGAAGATCCTTTCCTTGCATCCCTTCTGTAGATTATGAATTTCTTTTTTTGCATAAATACATTTAAATATGGTGGCAAAATTACCAATAAACAGCGTAAAATCGCTATCTTTGCCATCAGTTTTGAGAATTATTAGGATTTTAAGATGGGTCACATCAAGATAATAAGAGGTTATGACGATAGATTTGTATATCAACGAAGCAAATGACTACGCACAGGATATCGGTGCGCCAATCTATCATCCCCACGTCTCGGTGATACACTATGACGAGGTAGGCGAGATACGGCACACGTTGAACAGGATCAGTTGCTACGGTATTTTTATGCAAGAGGAGTTCCCGGAAGGTCTGACTTATGGCATCGGAACCTATCATGAGGGCGACGGTTCTCTGATGGCTTATTCACCCGGACAGATATGCGGCAAACTGGATGACGGCACACGACGGCAATACCACGGTTGGGTGCTGCTGTTCGACAACGAGCTCATACAAGGTTCGCTCATCGAACAGAAGCTCGATGACTATCAGTTCTTTTCCTATCATTCAAACGAAGCGCTCATCCTGACTCCCGAGGAAAAAGACGTCCTGAGTCAACTCATGGCAAACTTACGCCGAGAACTGGAAACGCAGTCTCAGTCATTCGGACATAATGAGATTATCAGAAATTACATTCTGCTTGTTCTTGACTACTGCAACCGTTTCTACTACCGCCAGTTCAAGGAGATGACAGCGGCAGGCAGCGACATTCTCAGCCGTTTTCAGCAGGTGTTGACCGATTATTATACGCGTGGCATGCAAAAGACGAACGGCTTACCCAGTGTGAAATACTGTGCCAGCGAACTATGTCTGTCGCCAAGCTATTTTGGTGACATCATCAGAGATGCCCTTGGCGAGAGTCCGAAGGACTACATACGCAATTTCGTGGTGATGCGTGCCAAGAATCTCATTCTTAGCGGCAAGACCATTGACAGGGTGGCCGAAGAACTGGGCTTTGAATACCCCCAGCACTTCTCTCGGATGTTCAAGAATGCAACAGGGCAGACCCCACGCCAATTCTTCGACCGTCAACGAAAATAATAAAAAAACTCATTTCGGGTAGTTTTGTCCGTAATCTGTCTATGCGGGTTATGGAATTTTCGCCGTACCTTTGCAGCTGATTTTAAAACAAGACAGAAATGAGACCATACATTATTTGCCACATGATGGCTTCGCTCGACGGCAGGATAGACTGCGAGATGACCGAGCAGATAGACGACACCAACCATTATTATGAGGCTTTGGCACAACTCGGCTGTCCTTCGACACTGGAGGGCAAAACAACGTTGGCCATGCACTATGCACAAGACGGTGTGTTCCAACAACAGAGACCCCATGAAGATGCAGGGCAGCAGCTCTACAAGGCTGTAGAAGCGGCGAGCTATGCAATCGGCGTAGACACACGTGGCACATTGCTGTGGGACGACAATACCACCGAAATCTTTGGCCGCCCCCTGCTGATGATTCTTTCGGAGCAGGCCAGCCAGGAGTATCTTGACTACCTTAAAAGCAAACACATATCTTATATTACCACTGGATGCAATGGCATAGACCTTCCTTCGGCAATGGAGACGTTGCGTGCAGTCTTCAGTATAGAACGTCTGGCGGTGGTCGGTGGCGGAAACATCAACGGTTCCATGCTCGACCTCGGCCTGATAGACGAGGTGAGCATGATGTACGGCTATGGCATAGACGGACGAGGGGGTATGGCTGCTGCTTTCGATGGCAGGCCGATGGGCCGTAAACCTGTACGGCTTACTTTCAAGAGTGTGGAAGAACAGGACGGCATCGTATGGATTAGGTATCAAGTAAACAACAAATAAAAGAAGAATATGAAAAAGGTATTATTAGCAACAATACTCATGGTCGGAGTGCTTGCAGCATGCAACCAGAAAGACAATCAAACTAAAACAGAAGAGAATATGCAGAAGTTAGAATTAACGCAGGAGTGGGATAAAGTGTTCCCTCTGAGCGACAAGGTGAACCACCGAAAGGTGACATTTGAAACACAGTATGGACTGACCCTCGCAGCCGACCTCTATGAGCCGAAGGATGCTCAGGGCAAACTGGCAGCACTCGCCGTCAGCGGACCGTTTGGAGCCTGTAAGGAGCAGTCAAGCGGACTATATGCCATGCGGATGGCCGAACGCGGTTTTGTGGCACTTGCCTTTGACCCCTCTTACACTGGTGAAAGTAGTGGTGAGCCGAGACGCACAGCCTCGCCCGACATCAACACCGAGGACTTCATGGCAGCTATTGACTTCCTGTCAAAACAAGAAAATGTGGATGTAGAGAAGATGGGTATCATCGGCATCTGCGGATGGGGAGGCATCGCCCTGAATGCTGCCGCTGCCGACACTCGCATCAAGGCTACGGTTGCAAGCACCATGTATGATATGACCCGCGTCAGTGGCAACGGCTACTTCGACAGCGAAGACAAGGAGAAGTCGCGCCATGCAGCCCGTGAGGCTATGGCCAAGCAGCGCCTCGCCGACCCGATGGCTATGGCTGGGGGTGTGGTAAATCCATTACCCGATGATGCTCCGCAGTTCGTGAAGGACTACTACGACTACTACATCACTCCGCGTGGCTACCACAAGCGCAGCGGTAACTCAAACGACGGTTGGCGTACCATTGGCACACAGGCATTTGCCAACAGCCGCTTCCTCTACTACATCAACGAGATTCGCTCGGCTGTCCTCGTGATGCACGGCGAGAAAGCCCACTCACGCTACTTTGGCGAGGCTGCCTATCAATATATGGTGGAAGGCAAGGCAGAGGGATATAATGTCGTGGGCAAGCCCAATCCCAATCCAGAGAACAAGGAA